>PWGR01000107.1 GCA_003554565.1 Clostridia bacterium | reverse complement strand
TTCATGATATATGTTTTTTGGCCGTGCTCTTTTTGCTGCAACTGAGCAGCGCTACAAAAAAAGCCCCAATTCCCGCTCCTGACAACCCTCAGATCTGCTCGCTTGCCGCAACAGCCCTCGCACAACAGGAACTGGCTCGCACCACAGCCCCACAACTGTTCACTACCACATCCGGTGCAACGATACGGTTCTATCGCTCTCACCGGCAGATCTTTGAAGGCGGTGTTTGATATGCAGTCAGTCCTGTCGGCGAATTTCCTCCGGCCGAATAAGAACCGGACCAGGTCCCCATTGCAGACCCGAGATTTCATCGCGGACCGCCGCATTTTCCCTCGGATGATACAACCACACAGCCGGTGTGTCCCGGGCCAGTACTCTGGCTATTTCTGCGCCTATGGTCCTCCGTTCAGTTGCGGGTGCCGCCCGGAGCTTCTCCAGAAGGAGATCCATTTCCGGGTTGCGGTAGCGCATGTCGTTGTAAGGGGCGCCGCTGGCCAGCAAGTGCTTGAGATCGCCATCCGGTCCCGACTGTACTCGTATCAGGGCTGTGGAGAACCGACCTGCTATGAGCCGTGCCTCCACCTCCATCAGAGGTTCAATCTCAGGAGTGGCCGCAATGCCCATGTTCAACAGGGTGTCCGAAATCCATTCCGCGACGTCGGCAAATTCCTGCCATGCAGGTGCCAGCAGCTCGAACTCTGCACGATTACTGCCGGATACCCGTGTGCCGTCCTCCGCCTGCTCCGACCATCCCACTGCGTCCAGCAGGGTCTCGGGGTCGTCATCTGAATGCGGTGGTGTCCCGTGGATGTGCAGATTGGAGGTCGGGGGCCATGGTGCTGCGGCCGCGGTGCCGTAGTCAATTTCATTCTGGTGCCAGGCTCGCTGCAGGGTGATCGAGATGGCTCTCCTCGCCTCAGGATAAACGAGAAAGGGGGGCTTATCCCGCACTGCCAGGTACACCACATCGGTGGTGGGCAGTACCAGATCATCAGTTTCGGGGCTGGTCGTGTTCAGTGCCACGTCAGCGGCTCCCGTCTGCACGGCCCGGCGCCGGAGATCGGCACTTCCGAGGGGGATGATGCCTATGGAGTCCAGACCTGGCTCGCCCGACCAGTACTCGTCATTGGCAACCAGGATAGTCTCCCCGTGGGCAGACCATCTGTCCATGACAAATGGACCGGTGCCGACCGGTCGGAAATTGTAGGATCGGTGATCTGTCCTATCTATTGTTCGAGTGCTGGCAATCGGCATGGCGACCAGCTCGGGAAGGGCGCCGGACGCCTCCTGGAAGACCAGACGCAGCTTTTGAGAGTGCACCACCTCCACTTCGAGCAGGTCGGCAAACATCGGCTGCAGGGGTGACGGGGGGTCTGCAGCATCTTGAATGTGTCTATATGTGGCCTGTACATCATCGGCAGTGAAGGGGCTGCCATCATGCCACGTTACCCCGCCGCGCAGGTGCACGTACCATATACGCCCCCCGTCTTCCGGATACCACCTCTCAGCGAGAACAGGCAGCAGCTCCCCGTGTTCATCGCGCACGGCGAGGGGTTCGTGGACTAATGAGCTCGCCATCTTCGTGACCGGATCTAATGCCGACGGCGGGAAGAGGTTGCGAATCGGTGTTGCAACCGCGATGACGATATGATCCTCTTCCTGTTCTTTGGGGGGAAGACTCTGGATCCCGATAACGCCCGCAATGAGGCTGCTGAAAATTAATGTGAAGACCAGGTACTTGAGCATGAAGCACCTCCCTTCCATCGAACTCTATGCGGCGCCAGTCGATGCCATTAGCACAACGGCAGGGTTTCTTGCTCTCGGCATGGAATCTTTAGTGAAAGTGGACAGATGTATTCTCCGAGAGGGATCTCGTTCTGATCTGCCGATCCAGGTCGGGGATGCAGTTTGTGATTGGAGTAGGGGGTGGACTGCTGCAGTGATGAATGCCATTGGTCTGGTGACTATAGGGCAATCTCCCCGGCCGGATGCCGTGAGGCCCATGCAGGAGATATGGGGGTGCGAATTCCCCGTCACGGAGCGAGGGGCACTCGATGAACTGACCGAGGGGGAAATCACTGCCCTGAAGCCATGCGGCGGCGAGCAGGCTCTGGTGACTCGATTGCGGGATGGGCGGTCGGTGCTGCTGTCGCATCACCGGTTAGAGCCCCGGGTCCGGAGTGCAGTACAGGTTCTTGCCGATGGAGGCTGCGATCCAATCATTATTTCCTGCACCGGTCTGTTTGAACTCGGCCGGAATTCTGTCCTGGTTGTCCAACCCCGTTTCATCCTGAATGGCATGGTCCAGGCGCTGGTCCCGGGGGCGAAGTTGGGAATACTGGTCCCGGAGGATACACAACAGGAGACCCTCGGGAATCTGTGGAAGAACAAGGGGTTCGAGGTGGTTACAGCGGTTGCGTCTCCTTATGATTTCGGTGCGGATCCCGGGGACTTCTCGCGCGCTGCGGCCAGGTTTACTGCAGAAGGAACGGACCTTACTGTGATGGACTGCATGGGTTATACAGAGGAGATGAGAGAGTTTCTGCGCTGCAGGGGCGATACACCGGTGCTGTTGGCCAGCTCGGCTGTCGCTCATGCTGTCGCGAGTATTCTGTGACTGCTGCACAGAAAACGGAGGGGAACAGAATGAGCGAACTGTCGGATGAACAACGAAGGTGTATGCTGAGGCAACTCTCAGAGGCACCGGGAGTGCCGGGATACGAGGGATCAGTGGCGGACTGTCTGGTGCAGTGGCTGGACGGAATTGCCGAGCCCACCTATGATGGTCTGGGCAGTGTGATTTTTCGCCGTGAAGGCTCTTCCGCATCACCCCGGATAATGCTTGCCGGCCATATGGACGAGATAGGATTCATGGTACGGCGGGTAACCGACGACGGTTTCATCAAATTTCAAACTCTTGGAGGGTGGTGGGATCAGGTACTTCTGGGGCAGCGCGTGGTGGTCAAGACTCGCGAGGGAGATCTGCCGGGAGTCATCGGGTCCAAGCCTCCGCACATCCTGCCGCCCGATGAACGCAAGAAACTGGTCAAGACCGAGGATATGTTCATTGATGTCGGGGCGGCGGATCGCGAGGCAGCTGAGAAGAAGCTCGGAATTCGTATAGGGGATCCGATCATACCCCATTCGCCGTTTACCGAGATGGGGGATCCAGATTTCTTGATGGGCAAAGCCTGGGATGACCGGATTGGATGTGCACTGTTTGCTGACCTGCTATTGAGACTTGCAGACGACGAGCATCCCAATACAGTCTATGGTGTGGGCACAGTGCAGGAAGAAGTGGGGCTCCGCGGGGCGAACACCAGCGTGGAGTTGGTCCGTCCGGATGTGGGCATAGCTCTGGAAGTCAGCATCGCCGGCGACGTTCCGGGTGTATCTGACCAGGAATCTACTGATGAGCTGGGCAGTGGACCCTCTTTGCTGTTCTATGACGCCAGCATGATTCCTAATCTCAAGTTGCGCGACCTGGTAATTGATGTAGCGGAAGATAACGGCATCCCGCTGCAGTCCTCGGTCATGCCCCGCGGCGGGACGGACGCAGGTAAGATGCACACGCATGGTTCGGGGGTTCCAGGCGTCGTCCTTGGAGTGCCGACACGCTACATTCACGCTCACGCAGGCATACTATCCGTTTCGGATTACCTGAAGACATTGGACCTTCTGACCGCCCTCATCCGGGCCCTGGATGAGGATACGGTGCAGTCGCTCAGACGACATTGAGGAGGGTTGGTTCTATGACTGAAAAGATGAATGCGCTGGTGAAGGAGGAACGGGGTCCCGGATTGGCCCTGCGCGAGGTGGACATACCTTCGTACGGTCGAGATGAGGTGCTGATCCGAGTTCTGGCGGCATCCATATGCGGTACTGACTACCATATTTACTCATGGGACGAGGCACTGCGGGATCGTGTTCAGCCGCCGCTCATAGCCGGGCACGAATTCGTGGGTGAGATTGCCTCCATGGGTGATGCGGTTACCGGGTTTCAGGAGGGTGACCTCGTGACGGCAGAGACGCACATCGTCTGTGAGACTTGTGCGCAGTGCCGGATGAACCAGCGGCATGTATGCATCAATACCGAGATCATCGGCGTGGACATCGACGGATGCTTCGCGGAGTACATAGCCCTTCCTGCGGTCAATCTGTGGCCCACTGACCGCGACCTGGATCTCGGGGTGGCCTCTTCCCAGGAGCCTCTGGGCAATGCCGTACATACCGCACTGGCCGGACCGGTAGCAGGTGCGCGTATTGCAGTAACCGGGTGCGGACCTATAGGACTGATGAGTATACCGGTGCTGAAGCAGTGTGGGGCCAGACAGGTCATAGCCACTGAGGTTAATCCTTACCGCATAGCGCTGGCAGAGAAGGTCGGTGCCGATGCGGTGTTGGATGCCGCAAATGAAGATGTACTCGCACGGGTGCACGAGCTGACCGGCGGCGAAGGTGTCGACGGTGTGCTGGAGATGTCCGGCAACCCTGCGGCCATAGATCAGGCCTGCAAGATGGTACGCATGGGTGGACGGGTGAGCTTACTGGGCCTACCATCGGAGAGCCAGGTCACACTCAATCTCGGGGATGACGTAGTATTCAAAGGTATTGACCTGCAGGGTATAGTGGGGCGGCGTATGTGGGAGACCTGGCGCCAGATGGAGGGTCTTCTTGCTGGTGGGCTGGATGTCAGCGACATAATAACGCACCAGCTGCCCATGGACGAGTTCATGGAGGGGATGCACTTGATGGAATCGGGTGAGTGCGGAAAAGTTGTGTTGATCCCGTGATGGGTATTTACACCAAGCGGGACTTGTTGTAATATACTGGTATACAGCTGTGGTGGAGGTATGCCGAATTGATAGAATTTAAGGGGTCAAACGAAGGAATAAGGATGATAATTGGGGGAGGTACTGCTACCGGGGATGCTGAAGCCCTGCGCGACCGGCTTCGTGAGAAGCTCAAAGACATCGGTGCTTTCCTCTCCGGAGCGACCATCACGGTGGAAGTGGTCGCTGAGGCGCTGACTGCATCAACAGCGGAGATTATCATCTCGACCCTCACAGAGCATTCAGATATGACTCTGCGGGAAATACGGTGTCGACGTGAGATAACAGATGATGATGAGGGGATATCCATCGGGGTTCCGGCTGGTCACAGCACCCGGGATAGTGCGCCTGCCGGGCCCGTGGATTGGGTGGATTTTCACCTTTCTACCGTGCGTGGCGGGCAGAGCATTCATTCACCCCGCTCACTGGTAGTGATGGGCAGCGTCAATCCGGGCGGAAGCGTGACGGCCGTCGGGAACATTTACATCCTGGGCAGTCTCGGGGGCGTAGCCCATGCCGGCTACGCTGGAGATGATGAAACCTGGATCTACGCGCGGGTCATGAACCCGCTGCAGCTGCGCATCGGCGAGCATCTGGCCCGCAGTGAGCACGACGAGGAGGGAGACCAGCCGGAATGTGCGGTCGTGGATGAGGGGCGGATCTGCGTTTATCCCGCATCTCACCTGCAAGACCTGGCGATTGAGCAGGTGGGCAGAAGGACCGGCGATCATCTCAATGTGGCTGAAAGTGATATCTGATCGGAATGCCGCCGGACACGGATGTGCGCTCCGGCGGCATCACTGTGCTAACTCCATCAGGTATCTCTGGAGACCTTAATGTGGCAGTTACCCGATGCGCGGTGCCATCCTGGTCCGGTCAGAGTCCTGCCGGGCAAGAAGTCATGCAAGGTCCTGATCCGGCCCTGCTGTTGTACCGGGTGACGAGGGTTTACCAACGGTGCGGATGGGCTGATCCAGAAGCCGAAACTGGATATAGGTTACACCCGCAAATTCGTCCTCCGGCATAAAAACCCCTCAATGATCACCGAACACCCCACACTGAAATAGATGCCTGATCCCCCATCATCCGCCGTTGTGGCCCGCCAGGTGAAAGCCGGTCCTGCAAGCCGTAAGGTGGTCCGCCAGTAGTCAATACCGACAGTAGCTGTCCAGAATATGATGAACGCACAGGCGGAGATGCCTGCTGCCCTGGTCAAGCTCCGGCCCGCGGTCCGTCGCTGCACCGTGCGATTACCTCTTGCCCTGCGAATGGAGGGCCCCGCATCATATCTTCAGTAGATTCGCGACGACGTAGTCGCCGGACTCCCCGATTTCCTGTGACGCCAGAACGGCTGCCCGTGCCGCAACAGACGCTCCAGCCCCTTGCAGGCCAACGGCCGGCCCCTGCAGTGGATCCGGAATCCAGGTCACATCAGTCACCAGCACGATCTTCTTTTCGGGCAGGAGCAGGAAGTCGCTGCGCTCCACTGACCACGTGCCGGGGCTTCCCGTATCCAACTCGACCGGGTCGACCATGCTTTCCTCAGATCCGCCGAACAGCGGCACGTCCCTCTCCCGTCCCAGAAAGCTGGAGACTACGTGAAGAAGTGGTAGACAGCGAGGGGCGATACCCGCCAAAACATCCCACTCCAGCCGGGACAGCTCCGCGGCCAGGGCGCCTGCCGCTGCATTCGTCAATGCCACATCGCCGCTGAAATGAAGACGTGGTATCTCCTTGCCCTCCTCGGTGCGCGTCCAATGCGGTGTAAAATCAAGGCCGCATATCTGCACCCGGCGGGAGTCTCCCGCATTCATCTCCGTGTTCCCTCCATTTGCTGTGCTGTCACCGATCGATCCGGCTGAGATCAGCACCGCAGAGTGCCACCGCCAGGTCGACACATGCCCGTACATCGCTGCAGTCCACCATCTCGCTGGGACGGTGCAGATACCGCGTCGGGATTGATATACACCCGGAAGGCACTCCAGATCTACTGAGGTGAATCGCCCCGGCATCGGTACCGCCGAACTCGAGGACCTCTCGCTGGTACGAAATGCCGTGTTCTTCCGCCAGCTCCAGAAGCAGGCGTTTTACCCCGGGGTGGGTTATCAGGCTCATGTCCATTATCTTGATTGCCGCCCCGTCGCCCAGCGACACATCCAGCCGCCTTGCTTTCGGAGTATCGCCTGTGCCGGTGACGTCCAGTGCGATCCCCAGGTCCGGTGCTACCTGGTAGGCGGCAGTCCGGGCCCCGCGCAGGCCCACCTCCTCCTGGACGCTGAAAACCCCCACTATGCGGTTTTTCGGTGAGTCCAGCTCCTTCAGTACCTGTGCCAGGACCGCGCACCCGATCCGGTCGTCCATGGCCTTGGACAGCAGACGATCTCCCATATCCACCAGGGGACGGTGAAAGCTGGCTGCGTCACCGACCTCGACGTATTCCGCGGCTTCCTTCTTTGATGCACAGCCGATGTCGATGAACATCTTTTCCATCTTGAGGTCCTTCAGCTTTTCGACCCGTTCGACGCCAACAGTTCCCACTTGCCCATTGGCAAATACCACCCTCTCATCCAGGAGGCGGTGGGGTTGGATTCCCCCGATGTTCGAAAAACGCAGGAAGCCGTTGTCGTCAATGTGGGTCACAATCAGCCCGATTTCATCCATATGAGCTGAAAACATCAATGTGGCGTCGGCATCCTCGGGGCCACGAGTGGCTATGAGGTTGCCCAGTGCATCGGTGTGCATATCGTCTACATGCTCCCGGATCTGATCTGCTATGATAGTTCGTACCCGTCCCTCGTGTCCGGCGACCCCAAATTCCTCGACAAAAGCACGGATCATATCCTTCATGGTCTGAATCCCCTTTCTATGTCCTGCAGAAATGCACTGAGCAGCCGCAGTCCATTCTCAAAATCGCTTCTCTTCATGACTGACACTGGCGAGTGGATATAGCGGCACGGGGTAGAGACGGTTGCGGCCGGCACCCCACCTCGACTGAGACTGATCGGCCCAGCGTCATTCCCCCCGGCAGTGCTTCTTCGGAACTGGTAAGGGATGCTGTTCTCTTCCGCTGCGCGGATGAGTCCCCGCAGCATACCCGGGTGAGCAAAGCTGGTGCGGTCCATGAGTCCCAGTGCGGGGCCTTCCCCCAGTGCGGTAGACTGCCCGTGGTCCTCGACTTCAGGGACGTCAGCACACGTTGTGCCCTCCAGGACCAGGGCCAAATCGGGCTCGATTTCCCAGGCTGCGACCTGTGCACCACGCAGGCCGACTTCTTCCTGTACCGTGAAGGCGGCGTACAGGGGCACTTCGACATCGCTTCTCAGCAGTTCAATCAGCTGGGCACATCCCGCGCGATCGTCGAACGCTTTACCTTTCAAACGACCGTCGCCCATCTCCTCGAACTCGGTGGCAAAATGAACGTAATCTCCGGGGCTCACCGATCGCTCTGCCTCCTCCTTCCCGGAGGCGCCAATGTCAATGTACATCTTGTCGCTTTCTATTACCTTGTTCTGCTCCCCGGGCTTTTGCTGGTGAACTGGCTTGGATCCGATTGCACCAGGTACCTGCTTGCAGCCAACGCGAACAGCAGTTGAAGGCAGTACACGATCGTCTATGCCGCCGACCTTTTTGAAACGCAGACATCCGCTCTTGTCGATGTGCGACACCATGAGTCCCACTTCATCCATGTGTGCTGCCACCATCAAACGCGGGAGGTCGGGGGAGCCTCTGCGGATCACCAACAGGTTGCCGAGGGCATCTACCCGGATTTCATCCGCATGCTCCTGCATCTGTTGACGAATGATCTCCCTGACCTTCCCCTCATCGCCGGCAACACCTGGAACCTCACTCAGTTCACGTAGAGCTGTCATAGAATCCCTCCAGGAACCCGCGATCGATGCTCGCGGCGAAATACGCCATGAGTACGCCCGCATTTGTGATGTCCGATTCGCTCAACATCTCCACGGTGGTGTGCATGTACCGAAGCGGAATGGACACCACCGCGGTCGGCACTCCGCTCTGAGTTACCTGCATGGACCACGCATCTGTGCCGCTGTGCCCGGGTTCGATTTCCTGCTGGTGCGGGATGCGCTCCCGTTCGGAGATCTCGCGTAGGCGACGGTGCATCCGGGGATGTATGTTGGCTCCCTGGGTCAATGCCGGTCCTTTTCCTATCTCGGCATCTATGGACGAGGGGATTCCGGGAGCGGACGCCATGGTCACATCCACAGCAATGCCCGCATCCGGCATTATGTCGTATGTGCTGGTGACTGCACCCCGCAGCCCCACCTCCTCCTGCACCGTAGCGACGAAATAAACATCGGCCTCCAAGCGCAGACTGGCGAGTTTCTGTGCCGCCGCGTACAGTGCAGCCACGCCGGCGCGGTCATCCATGGCTTTTCCGGCGAGACGGTCGCCCGCCAGTGCGAAAGTTTCTCGTCGGAAGGCCACGGGATCTCCCACCTGGACCTTCGCGCGGGCGGATTCTTCATCCAGCCCCACATCGATGTACATGTCCTCCATCTTTATGGCCCGTTTTCGTTCATCGGGCGAAATGAGGTGCGGTGGTTTCACACCGATGACGCCGGGAAGGTTTTCCTCGCCCAGCACCACCACTTCGCCGGCCAGAAGGTTGCGGGGATCCACCCCCCCAATCGGGGCAAATCGCAAAAAGCCCCTCTTGTCCACTTCTGTCACAACCAGACCGATTTCATCCATGTGCGCCGCCAGCATCAAAATGGGCGGGTCCGCACCGGATCCCCGCTTACGCATGATGACGTTTCCCATGACGTCGCGGCGGGCATCGTCGATGAAAGGGGCAAAGCGTTTTTCCACCAGGTCTCCGAGGGAGTCTTCAGCTCCGGAAACTCCTGCAGCTGTGCATATTTCCCGCAGAAAATCCCGCCCGGTAACTGTCTCCAGCAGTTCACTCATTGTCAGCCTCCTCCCAGTTGCTGCTTGCTTCGTAACTGATTCTTCCCGGTCTGTGCTCCTTCCTTCCTTGACCGGTGTATATGTTCCATCCTGACCGCCTTCAACAGAAATCGATCTGTTCGTGGGAAGGTGCCCCCCGGTCTTGCTCTGACGCCCAGCTGTGGTATGCGAATTGGCCCGTGCGCTGGAGGGGACTCTGCCGGTGACGGGAAATTTCCGCGGCTGAGCGAGCAACCTCGATTCACAGGTAGGAAATTTTCTCCCGACAGAGAACCCCAGATGATTAAGGAGTGATTACGATGGACATCACCAATCTGATTCAAAAACGCAGGAGTATCCGGAGATTTACCGATGAACCGGTTTCTGACGAGCAAGTCACTGAGCTATTGGATGCAGCCCGGTGGGCTCCGAGTGCGGGCAACCAGCAACCGTGGCATTTCTATGTAGTGCGCGATGAGAGCTTGCGGGAACAGCTTGTGGAAGTTGCCTTCGGTCAGAGTTTTCTTGCGCAGGCGCCCGTGGTGATTGTGGTGTGCGCCGAGCCGGAGCGGTCTGCCCACCGCTACGATGACCGGGGCCGCCAGCTTTACTGCCTGCAGGATACTGCTGCAGCCATTCAAAATATCCTGCTGGTGGCAGAGAGCCGGGGATTGAGTTCCTGCTGGATGGGAGCGTTTGATGAGAAGCAGTGCACACAGGTTCTGTCGCTTCCGGAGGAAAGGCGGCCGGTGGCGCTTCTGCCGATAGGGTATCCGGATATCGATCCGAAAGCCCCGCGGCGGCGCCCGCTGGAGGAGATTACTGACTACCTGTGAGGGAGGGCGAGCAATGGCTGTTGAGTTTGGCCTGGCCGACCTGTACCGGTGGAGGCGGGTTAAGTCTCCGGCGGTGTCGCCCGATGGGTGCTGGGTCGCCTATGTT
The DNA here is from genome assembly GCA_003554565.1 of Clostridia bacterium. GTDB lineage: Bacteria > Bacillota > Sulfobacillia > SLMV01 > SLMV01 > PWGR01. The sequence continues at coordinate 7,049 of PWGR01000107.1, read as the reverse complement.
GTGGGGGGCTGGCGCAGGAAGCAGGATCGCGAATATTCCGATCTTTGGATAACCTGCACTGATGGAAAGTCGCCCCCTCATCGTCTGACACGCGGAGATGACAGGGATACAGCTCCCGCGTGGTCATCGGACGGTAGATACCTGGCGTTTCTCTCGGCAAGAACGGATGAACCTGATCGGAGAGAGGACCTCGGGGATGGGGGGGGAGCGAGAGAAAAGTCAGACGATGACAGAGATCCTACTGACCAGATCTGGCTGCTGGATCTCCAGCTGGGCGGCGAACCCCGTCAGTTGACCCGGCGACCGGAAGGTGTCTGTGAATTTGATTGGTCCCCGGATGGGCGCAGGATTGTCTTCTCTTCTCGCAATCCCGACCGGATGCAGCGTAAGTACCTCGAGAGCATTCGCGGGCAGGAGAAGCGAGGGGGCAGGGGACCGCATGTGCTCACACGCACGCAGCATAAACACGACGTGGGTGGTTTTCTCGACGAAGTGCCGACGCACCTGTTTTCCGTGTGCGTCCAGACTCTTGAGACCCGCAGGCTTACTGAGGGACAGTGCGATGAGCGTGCCCCGAAGTGGTCGCCGGATGGACGGTGGATTGCCTTTGTGTCAAATCGAACCGGTGATGCCGACAACAACCGCCGCACGGACGTGTGGGCGGTTTCCCCTGACGGAAAACAGTTCCTGCGGGTAACCAGGGGAGATGTGCACGCTTCATACGTCCGTTGGTCTCCGGATTCGGACAGAATCCTGTTCACCTCCCCTCGTGAGCCGGAGAACGCATACCTTCTGAATGGCCTCTTGGCGGTTCGACTTGCCGATGCCGAGCCCATCAGCGACCTGTCAGGCTCGGTGGGCAACGGCTGGTCCGACATCGGGGGAGTTGTTCCCGATAGGGTATGTAAGGACCCGGTGGAACACGCCCGCGTTTATCCTGTGCCCGAGGACCGGACCCCGGTTATGCCGGTGACACAGGGCCTGGACTATCCCATTGTCGCCCCGCCGGTGCACCCGGGCGGTGATCAGCTGGTGCTGCTGGTGGCTGATCGCGGGCAAACACGCATGGCAGAGGTGGATGCAGATGGACGGGTGCGTATGCTTCACCCGCCCAGGAGCGAGATGTCCACAGTTTCCCTGGGTGGATTTGATGGTGCGTCCGGGGTTGTTGTGTTCGCGAGAGAGAGTCCAGATGCGGGAATCGATCTGTTTTCGATTCGACCCGCTGAGCACTGCGATCCCGTGCGGCTGACCTTCCTCAACGAAGAGCTGCTCCGGCGCCGTCGCACTGCAGAGTATCGGAGGATCCAGTTCTCCAATTCTGATGGTGACGAGGTGGAGGGACTTCTGGCCCTGCCGGCCGAATCTTCCGCCGGGGAAAACGCCCCGTTGCCGCTGATTGTCAAGATTCACGGTGGTCCCATGTTTTATGATGCCCCGGGTTTCAACTTCTACGAACAGTACTGGGCCGGCATGGGTTACGCTGTGCTGATGATCAACTACCGCGGATCCATCTCCTACGGCGAAGACTTCACTGCCTCTATACGGGGGGACTGGGGAGCACGGGAGCACGACGACGTCATGTCCGGGGTGCATGCCGCAGTTGACGCGGGTTGGGCCGATCCCGGGCGTCTGTTCTGCACAGGGTTTTCCTATGGGGGAATAATGACCAACTGGGCGGTGGGGCACACGGATGCTTTTGCCGCCGCCGCCAGTGAGCACGGGATGTGGGAATACATCTCCGGCTTCGGTACGGACGACTGCCACCTGTGGTGGCAGGATGACCTCGGTGTGCCGTGGCAGAACGAGAGGCAGTACCGCCGGATATCTCCTTGCTCGGGTGTCTCGAATATCAACACGCCGCTTCTGATTACCGCGGGCGAGGTGGACTGGCGGTGCCCCCTCAGCCAGGCGGAACAGCTTTTTCTGGCGTTGAAGAAGCGGGGCATAGATACAGAGTTGATCGTCTACCAACAAGAGCGGCACGCGGTCTCCCACCCGACGGGGGCAGTGGATCGGCTCCGACGGATCTCGAAGTGGTTCGCCAACTACGGTGGTCTCACTTTCGCCGATGACTCGGCAGAAGGCTACGCGGATCCCCGGGGATCCTGAAATTGCCGCCCGGGTCTTCCGGGAGGATTCTGTGAACAGGAGCGGAAAACCATAAAGGGGCGTCTGATGCGACGCGTTCTGTGAAAATGCGCACCCAGATTGTTCTGCGAAGGGGGAATTGTGCGTGGTGAAGGTATATATGTCGGTGGACATGGAGGGTGCAAGCGGCATCACGTCCTCCAAGATGTGCTCTCCGAAGGAAAAGGATTACACCCGGGGGAGGAAGCTCCTCACCGGCGACGTCAATGCGGCGGTGAAGGGAGCGCTGGATGGTGGGGCAGACGAGGTTCTTGTCAACGATAGCCACGGTCCCATGACCAACATTCTGGTCGAGGATCTCGAAAAAGGAGCCCGTCTCATAAGCGGCAGCAACAAGCAGCTGCTGCAGATGGCGGGAATCGACGAAAGCTTCGATGCGGCATTCTTTGTGGCCTATCATGCCCGGGAGGGCAGCGAGGCGGGAGTTTTGAACCACACTCTGATGGGTTCGGTGGTGACGGAGATCCGGTGCAATGGAAAACCGGTGGGTGAGACGGGAATTAACGCACGGATGGCCGGTGCTTTTGGCGTACCGTTAGTCCTGGTTACCGGTGATGATAAGCTGGCGGAAGAGGCGGGTGAGCTGATTCCAGAAGTGGAGACCGCGGTGGTGAAGACCGGCATGGACCGCCACACGGCCGACTGCCTGCCGCCCAGCCAGACGGAGGAGATGATCAGGGATGCCGCGTCGAGGGCGCTGAAGCGTCAGGGGGAGATAAGTCCGTGTGTTCCGGATACCCCGGTCACATTCGATGTGACATTCAAGACCACGCCCTCGGCCACCATGGCCTGCCTGTTTCCCTGCGTGCAGCGCCGCGATGTCAAGGAAATCCGTGTCGAGGATGACGACTATGCGACCGCGTATAAGAAGATGTGGGGGGCGCTGATTCTGGGATGGAATGCAATGGGCGGAGTTCTCGAGCGCTGAACAGGGAGATGCACCGCCGGGTTTGCGCTGACCTGAAGCGTGCCCGCGATGAAATACGCCGCCCCAACTGCACGGTGGCGGTGGTCCTGGATGGTCGGGTTCTGGCCCGTGAATGTGGAGATGGAGTGGCCCCGCTGGTGCGGGTGATGGGGAAGCTTTGTGATTGCGATGCGGGTGCCGTAATCGCCGACCGCATTGCCGGTATGGCTGCGGCGCTCTTCCTTCACTCGCCGCAGATCGCGGGAGTTTACGCCGATGTGATGAGCACCCCCGCCCGCAATCACCTGGAGGGTTGCGGCATGGTGGTCTGCGCCGAAAAGGAAGTCCCGGCGATACTTAATCGCGATGGAGATGACCTGTGTCCTCTGGAGAAGATGTCGACAACGGATGATCCGGAAACGGTGCGGCATCGAATACGGGATATGATGCAAGGAAGCAGTCTACATGGTGAGTCCGAGAATACGGGGGAGGAATGAACAAATGTCTTACGGTTATATGGGGAAGATCCTGCGGGTCAACTTGACCGATCGTACTACTGAGATTGAAGAGCCAAGCGACCAGTGGTACCGGAAATATATGGGCGGTACGGCGGTGATTGCGAACATCCTTCTGAAGGAGGTTCCCGCGGACTGCGATCCCCTGGGACCGGAGAACAAGCTGGTCTTTGCTACTGGTGCGATGACGGGTACGCCGCTGGCCGGCAGTGGACGAAACAGCGTCGGGGCCAAGTCACCTCTGACGGGAGGATTCGGCGACACCCAGGGCGGCGGATGGTGGATGGTTGAGCTGAAGAAGGCGGGCTTTGACCACATCATCGTCGAAGGAGAATCCGATGCCCCGGTGTATATCTGGATCGACGACGGCGAGGTGGAGATTTGCGATGCAGCACACCTCTGGGGGAAAGATACAGCCGATGTTCAAACAATGATCCAGGACGAAGTCGGTGCAGAGGACGCCCGGGTCGTGCAGTGCGGTATTGCTGGCGAGAACCTGGTCCGGTATGCCTGTGTAGTCAATGACCTTACTCACTTCGCCGGTCGGACAGGCATGGGTGCCGTGATGGGCGCAAAGAAGCTGCGTGCCATCGCCGTGCGTGGAACGGGCAAGGTGCAGCTGGCAGATGAGGACAGAGTAATGGAGTATGCACGGATGATGAACCAAGCGGTGGCAAAAGGAGAGCGCAGTGCCGGGCTTAAGGACACCGGTACTCCCGCCACCGTAATGAGTCTGCAGGAATCCGGCGGGCTTCCCACCCGCAACTTCCAGGAGGGGCAGTTTGAAGGCGCAGAGAAGATCTCCGGACAGGTCATGCGTGATACGTTGCTGGTGGAGCGCGACAATTGCTTCGCCTGCCCGGTCTACTGCAAACGCGTGGTGGCCGGCGACGATTACGGGGTTGACCCTGTCTACGGGGGGCCGGAGTATGAAACGCTCGGCTCTCTGGGTTCCAACTGCGGCATCGACGACCTCGAGGCGGTCTGCAAGGGTAATGAGCTGTGCAACCGCTGGGGTCTCGACACTATTTCGTGCGGGATGACAATCAGCTTTGTGATGGAGTGCTACGAGCGCGGCATCATAACCGCCGGGGATCTCGATGGCATAGAGGCGCCCTTCGGAAGTGCCGACGCCATGCTCAAGCTGGTTGAAAAGATTGCCCGACGCGATGGCATCGGTGCACTCCTCGCTGAAGGGGCGGCCCGGACAGCTGGGGAATTCGGTCCAGAGGCGGATCCCCTCGCCCTGCACATAAAGGGGCAGGAAGTTCCAATGCATGAGCCCCGCCTGAAGCAGGCCCTCGGCCTCGGTTACTCTGTTTCACCCACGGGAGCGGATCACTGTCACAATATCCATGATACTGCGTTTGCTGCCAGTGCCGATTCTCTGAACGTTTTTGGCATAACAGACGCTCTTCCGGCAGACGATCTCAGCGATGCCAAGGGGCGGATGATGTACTGCGTTTCCAACTTCCAGCACCTGCGCAACTGTGCTGTGCTCTGTCAGTTTGTGGCCTGGTCCTACCGCGAGACACTCGAGATAACCCGTGCCGTCACTGGTTGGGATAGCAGCCTCTATGAACTGCTGAAGGTCGGCGAGCGGGCCGTGACCATGACTCGCCTGTTCAACCTGCAGGCGGGCTTCAACGACCGGGACGACGAGCTAAACGAACGATTCTTCGAGGCCTTTACCGATGGTCCAATCGAGGGAACTGCAGTGGATCCCAAGGCTCTGGATCGCGCCCGTGTAACCTACTACCATATGATGGGTTGGGATGATCTGGGGCGACCTACTGCGAGCCGGTTGGCAGAGCTGGGAATTGAGTGCTTCGAAGATCTGATTCCAGAACGGTGACGTGACAGAATCCGGGCCGGGGGCCGCTCCGGGTCCCCGGCCCTTTTGGGAGGCGGGCCGTTGCAGTGGACAGCAGTCTGTTCGGAAATGGGTACGGTCTACCTGCTTGCCGAAAAAACGGGGCTGGTGCGCTGTACTCTTCCAGCTGCCGGTCCCCCCGAAGACATTGAACCTCAACTGCGCCGCGCAGAGTGCGGTGAAGACCTGACCTCGGTGTATGCTAACTGGCTCAGACGTTACTTCGCCCGCGCTTTTTCCGTTCCGATTCCCCCTCTCTCTCCGGAGGGAAGCCGTTTTGCGCGTGATGTCTACAAAGCGACAGCAGAAATCGCCCCGGGTTCGACCGCCAGCTACGGAGAGATTGCCGAGCGGGCCGGATATCCCGGTGCCTCCCGGGCTGTCGGCGGCGCCATGTCACGCACCCCGGTCCCGCTGTTTGTCCCGTGTCATCGGGTGATACGATCTGATGGCAGGCTTGGGGGGTTCGGCGGCGGGATTGAACTCAAACGCCGTCTGCTGCGTCATGAAGGGCTTGACCCTCCGATCTCATGACCGATTAGCTTCTACAGAGTTCCGGCCTGAATATTTCGCCGGCAGGGTGCTTGGTCAGTCCTGCGCCGGTTCAGGTCAGTGAGTACCTGGCAGTGATTTCTCTGCGGCTCAAACCCGGCTTATTCCACGGTATGGACCTCGAAAACAGCCGGTCGCATCGACACGAATCCTCCTTTATCTTCGGTTTGCGAAACTTTATGACAGTCGTTATTATTATCTGGGGCAACTTGCACATGGTAAAGACAAGGTGTATTATGTCGATTGAATGATTGCACAAATTGATGCACCATAAATGACTGTTTGCGCTCCGCCAACGTGAAGCAATTGCCTATTTCGCAGAATCGCCGGCTAACAGAGGAGGAATGGGAATGGCAGTCAAGCTGGATGACACAGAGAAGAAGATCATGCATCTTCTTCAGAAAGATGGTCGTAGGTCCTTCGTGGATATGGCGGACGAAGTGGGTGTAACAGAAGGCACGGTCCGACGCAAGTTCTACCGTCTGGTTCGTGAGGGCATCATTGAGATCGCAGGCGTGTCGGATCCCTTCAAGATCGGTTTTGCCTCTCCCGCCTTCATCGCTCTCAATGTCGATCCGGGGAAGATGAAGGATGTGGCCGAAGAGGTTTCCGAACTGAATTCGCTGCACTACGTGGGACTGACCACAGGGAATTTTGACATCATTGTTCAGGGACTATTTTCCTCTAATGAGGAGCTCGCGCAGTTTGTCCTTGAGTCGCTCAGTACCATCGAGGGGATCAGGGAGATCAACACCTCACTTCTCCTCCGTATATACAAGCAGAGCTTCGAGTGGGGAGTGGCTCTTTGATACTGCGTTGAGGTAGATATCTGTCGACCGCGCGGAAAGGATAGAGTAGATGTCTTTTTTGCGCCGTCTGCCTTTTCTGCCCGTAGTAATATCGCCCGCTCCCCTTTCCCTCGACTTGACACATTGAAACGATTTGCATTTTTTCGCATCTATTTCCGCTGTGGTTGAATTATCAGTCTGATGACAGCAGAAACTGCTGCGATGTCATGATTTTGTAAAGGGAATGGGGGGGAGGAATATTG
>PWGR01000283.1 GCA_003554565.1 Clostridia bacterium | reverse complement strand
TGGAAGGGTGCCCGTGGCCACGCGGGATCGAAGGAAGCCGCAGGCAAAACTGCGACCCGCAGAGCACGAATCCTGGGCGAGGCGCAGCGGACTGGGCGAGTGTGCCGAACAAGACGGAGCCGCAAATTGACTGAAGGTTCGCTGCGTAAACAGGACGGGTGCGGAAAACGCCGTCCCTGTTCGGGGAGGCTACGATCACATGAGAACCTCACTCTGTCAGATAGAGAAGCCGCGTATGTCGTAACCGAGCATGAATATGGCTGATTGCAGTGCAGTCAACCTGGATTCTCCCTCATACCTGTCGAAAGAGGAGTTCGTGTTATCCAGTACACCCCGTAAGAGCCAGCTGGCTTTCACTGCACTATTTGAGTGCTTGTCTGCACGACTCACAACGGGAAACCTGTATCTATCAGTACTTGGATTCCGACGTCTGGCCCGACTTCTGGGAATGGGCAAATGAAATCTGAGGGTGTCAGGGACGGTATCTGCCCCCACAAAGCGGCAGAACTCCCTGATGAGCAATGCCAGACCGGCTCCCACTCTGCTGTCATACATGATCAGGTAATCCACTATGAGGTGATAGATTTTACACAAACCCGAGGTCATCTTCACTGCAGGTGGGTTTTCAGTGTCATAGGAGGGCAGGTCGAGTGCCGCCTGCACTGTTCTGAGGAATGGAACCAGCTGGTCGCCTTTGTCTTCGATTGTCGACCTGTTATGTGAAACCAACCCGCCCCATTGCAGTACTGCGATACAGTAACGCCTACAGGCTTCAATGTCTCCCCTGGCCAGAGCTTGCCGCAGGCCGTACCGCAGGCTGCTCAACACGTCTGATGAATACGAAAAATCCACGCCTCTCACAAGTTGGCCGGTGTCCGGTCGATGCAGCTTAAATGGCCACCTGTATTTGTGGTGAGCGTCGTGCAGGGAATCGCATGACCAGTGACTCGCTGCTGCATCCACGTATTTATGGCACATAACACCATCGGAATCAAGAAGTGGTTCAATCCACAGGATGAACTCCTGCACCTCATGACTCGATAGGAATTTTTGCCGATTGATGTCTATCACCCAACCCTTCTCATCCCGCAGAAAGCATTCGACTCTGTCTCGGTGCCCAGGTTCATGCCGCAGGCGAAATCCCACGGGGATCTCTGTTCACATAATTGGCCATCCGTCACTTGCGATCCTCCACGCTGTGCGTCACCTTTTCGTCCATCATCTCGGGTGGACGATCGCAGGTGGCCCTGCTCAAGCGGGAGAGCCGGGGAGTTCACAGCGTTCATAGCTTTGAGCGCGAGCTCAGAGAACGGGATGCTCTTTTGGCTGAGCAGTCAATCAGGGGTGGTGGCACGAATAGACGGTCTGCCATCACTGCAGCAACCCGAGTGCTCCCACCGGTGCTCCGGACGGGCAGGTGGCACGCTGAGGCATACGTGACTTTGCCCCGTCTTCTGGTATAATATGGATATATGGCGGCCCTAACCTATGTACTTGCGGAGCTGAAGTCCCATCCGGCCGCGGAAGGGATGTGAGACCCATGTCTCTTATGACGCAGCAGCTCAGAAAGCAGATACCGCCTCTGCGGGCAACCGAAGAGCAGCGGGACCCGGTGGCATATGCCAGGTTCTTCACCCCCGATTCCAGCTGGACCTGGTACGTATTTGAATATGATGGCGAGGACACCTGCTTCGGATATGTGATTGGTCACTTCGCCGAGCTGGGCCATTTTTCGCTGGCCGAGCTGGAGTCTGTGAGAGGTCCGCTGGGCCTGAAGATTGAGCGCGACCTGTATTTTTCGCCGGTCCGGCTGTCAGAGGTCCGGGAGCGCGAGAGACCGGTTCCCTGAGATTCGGGCCGGATGAGTGATCACCCTGCACGCCAACTGCCTACGGGAATGAGCGCGGCCGCTGGGGAGCCCGGCGGCCCGCGTTACAGTGTACCCTCGATGCTCTGCGATGTGCCGCGCGGGTCAAATTCCATGCGATAAGACCGCGCGTACCCTTGACTGGACCCGCACCCAGTTGACACCATATAGATACCCCATAGAGGTATAGGGTATAGAACGATACACCCATAGAAGCATGAGGTCGAGGTGGAGGTGAGCTGAAAGGTGCACTCACTGGATGGGGAGGGTAAGAAGAAGCTGCTGGCTCGACTGGCGCGGATCGAGGGCCAGGTCAGGGGGCTGCATCGCATGATCGAAAACGATCGGTACTGCGTCGATGTCCTGACACAGGTCAGTGCGGTGCGCAGCGCCCTGAAGAAGGTCGGGCTGCAGGTGCTTGACGGTCATGTGAAGGGATGTGTCCGCACTGCCCTGGAGTCGGACGAGGATGCGGGAGATGACGCCATCATCCGCGAGCTGCTGGCGGTAATCGAGAAATTTACAGATTGAGCGAACCCACAGCCGCCGCGCGGGCGGAGAATACCGCGCAGGGGCGACGTGAGACCGGGAGGTGTAAGTGATGATGAGAAATGACAGTGGCGAAACGACTGTCGTGCTCAGGATTGACGGCATGAGCTGCGCCGGGTGCGCCGCGGCCGTGGAAAGGGCGCTGTCCGGGGTGGATGGCGTGGTATCTGCTTCGGTGGATGTTGCGGCGAAGGAGGCCCACGTGCAGTATCGGCCGGGGACGGCCGGGCGAGATGATCTGGTCGGGGCCGTGCGGTCCGCCGGTTACTCGGTCGACGAATGACGGAGAATGGAACCACGATTCGGACAATGCTGACCAGGGTAGGGAGGCACATGTATGGCAGCCACAGCGGCACCAGCTGAGACGAAAACCATAAACTTTCCTGTGGACGGGATGACCTGCGCCGCCTGCGCCAGCCACGTCGAGAAGGCGCTTTCCGCCACCGAGGGAGTGCAGGACGCCTCGGTCGTTATAACCAACGAGCGGGCGTCTGTGACCTACGATCCGAAAAGGGTGAGTGCCGGGGAGCTGGCGGAAGCGGTGGTGCGGTCCGGCTACGAGGTGAGGACCGAAACGTACGATCTGTCGATTGACGACATGACCTGCGCCGCCTGCGCCAGCAGTGTAAAAAAGGCGCTGCAGCGGCAGGAGGGGGTCCTGGAGTCGAGTGTGAACCTGGCCACCGAGAAGGCCCGAATCCAGTACCTTCCCACCGTCACCAGCAGAGATGATTTGATCCGGGCGGTAGAGAACACCGGCTACACGGTGGTCACCGCGGTGGACGGGGATGAGGATGCGGGGGAGAAAGACGAGGAAATGGAGGCAATGCACCGCGCGCAGAGGAAGGTGATATGGTCCTTTGTTCTCACGGTTCCGGTGTGGTCCATGATGCTGGGGGGCATGGCCGGTTTTCACCTGCCGGTCCGCCCCGTGATCCAGGTGTTCATCGAGGCGGCCCTCGCCTTCCCGGTTGTCTTCATACTCGGCTCTTTTACGCTGAGTTCTGCCTACCGGGCGGTGCGGCACGGCGGGGCCAATATGGATGTTCTCATTGCCCTCGGTACCATCGCCGCCTATGGGTACGGGGTGTCTGCGCTGTTTTTCGACGTGCACACCTTCTTCGGGCTGGCCGCCGGGATTATGGCCTTTCACCTGCTCGGGCGCTACCTGGAGGCGCGCGCCCGGGGCAAGGCGTCGCAGGCCATAAAGAAGCTTCTGGAGCTGGAGGCCGACACGGCCAGGCTCCTGGTGGACGGGGAAGAAAAGGAAGTCGCGCTGGAGGAAGTGCAGGTCGGCGACATCATGCTGGTGCGGCCCGGGGAGAAGATACCCACGGACGGGGAGGTGGTCAAAGGCACCAGTTCGGTCGACGAATCCATGGCCACGGGAGAACCCATCCCCAGTTCGAAGGAGCCGGGTGAGGAGGTCATCGGGGCCACCATCAACAAGCAGGGGGCCCTGCAGGTGAAGGCAACCCGGGTGGGACGGGACACCTTCCTCTCGCAGGTCATCCGCATGGTGGAAGAGGCACAGGCCTCCAAAGTGCCCATCCAGGAGTTTGCCGACCGGGTGACGGGCCACTTCGTGCCCGTGGTAATTTTGATCTCCCTTCTGACCTTTGCGGTTTGGATGTTCCTCGGCGGGGTGGGGGCCGCCACGACGGCGGTGTTTGCCGCCATAGCAGTGCTGGTCATAGCCTGCCCGTGCGCCCTGGGGCTGGCCACTCCCACGGCCCTGATGGTGGGCATAGGAAAGGGAGCGGAAAACGGGGTGCTGATCAGAGACGGAGCTGCGGTTCAGACCATGAAGGATATCACCACCATAGTGCTGGACAAAACCGGAACCATCACCCGGGGGCAGCCGGAGGTGACTGATG
>PWGR01000179.1 GCA_003554565.1 Clostridia bacterium | reverse complement strand
TTAGCTATGATAGATCTGCGGCATCGCGGTGTCAATGAGCACCCGACAGCTCCGCTGCATGTGGATGAGTGGGCGTACTGCCCGACGGGCTTTCCGCGCAAGAGAAGTCTGCAGCCTTCAATCACTCAAGCCCATACCGACTGCGCAGATTGCGGGAGATCTCCCGCACACGTGCAGTTGACTTTTCAACCGTGCAGGCACCGTCCTCATTAATCAGACAGCAGCGGGCGGGAGCTATCCAACTCTGCCTCAGGATCTGTTCTTTAGGCAGCCCGCGTCCATCCAGATAATCCCACATCTCTTCCAGCTGACAGAGAGCATCATCAGTATTAACTCCGTGCAGCTCTTCGGTCAAAGTCGGCGTTATGCCCCAGCTGATTATGCCTCCGCGGTCGAAAAATTCTTTCAGCTGATCGAAATACCGGGTCAGTATGTGTCCGTTCGCCAGAGCATCCACAGAGAGAATTTCCATGTCCAGCTGCAGGAGGAACGACCAGTCAGGATTCCCACACAAGTGCACACCCCGCGGGCGGGGAAGTCCAGCAAGGAAGTTCTCATAGTCAGCCAGGGCGGCTGTGGATGTATAGCCGGTAAAGGCGGTAAACAGCATCTCCAGTCCCGGCTCATCTATCCACACCAGTGGGCTTGCATGCACCTTCTCCAGCTCCGCTCGCTGTGCGAGCAACTTCTTCTGCATAAATGGAAAGAGGATCTCCCTTACCTCCTGCTCGTAGATGATGGGTCTATCTTCAGAATCCACTATACTGAGGCCAAAGCTGATAGGGCCGATGAGCTGCCCCCGTACATGCGGGTAGTCATCCAGGTCGCGCTGGAGAAACAGGTCAAATGTACGGCTGTACCTCTCGCTTACCTTGAAATGCTCCGGATCCTCCCAGTGCTCGGCCAGGTGCATCAGTCCGGCCTGAAACCTTTCGTGAGATAATCTGATCTCTTTTTCCTGCTCGTTGATTTCAATTCCAGGAAAGCCTTCAGACGCCTGCACATACATGTCCTCGTAGAAGCTTACCTTGGGCAGCTGGGGCCAGAAGGGCACATTTAGTGAAAGTGCCAGGTCCAGGGCCTGCTCGACACTAGTATGCGGAAGAATGCCCATGGCTGTGCTCAGGCAGTTTCCGATCAGCGCCATACTCACACCTCCCCGCAATGCTCCGCAACCCTCACGCTCGTCAGTCAGGAGCCGCGGCGAGCGCCGTGATGCAGCGCTCACCGAAACGTCCCGTGACCCGTCTCGTCCTACGCGTCCGTCTTGCCAGTAAAGTGAAAATCCTCTATCTTCATCGCCGGAACATAGAAATTACCAAAGAACCCAGGGGTGCGCTGCCGCTCGCTTGAGATGGCGGCAACACTGTTAAGAGCCCGGAGCACACTGTCAGTAAAACGCATATTTTTGACCGCACCATCAATCTCGCCGTCTCTGATACGGAAGACTCCATCCCGGGTCAACCCGGTCAGCTGCGCCTCGCGCGGATTGACGACGTTCATATAATGGAAGCGCGTGACCAGCAGCCCATCCTCTGTATCTGCAATCATTTCCTCGGTGCTCGTATCACCTGCCTCCATCACCAGGTGAAGGGGTATCGCGCCCCGCTGCGGCATATCCACCGAATGCCCGGTGCTGGGGACTCCGTCTGCCTCAGCGGTGGCAGCATCATATGCAAAGTCTCTGGAGATTCCGCTGTCCACCAGCGTAAGTTTCTGCCGGGGGTATCCCTCAAAATCGAACGGAAGGGATGCCGTGTTCTCGTCGGTGTGATCATCAACTATGGTGATTCGTTCATCAAAAACCTGCTCGTCTTCTCTTCCTGTGAGAAAGCTCATCTGGTTCTGTACGGCCTTGGCGCTGAATCCGATGAAAGACATGAACGCCAGGATATTGCCGACGGCCAGTGGTTCAAGGATCACTGTGTGCCTGCCCGGTTCGATCTCCTCCTGGTCCCGGTTGAGTCGCGCTTTTTCATATGCCCGGGAGAACGCTGCAGGGATATCGGCCTCTCCGGCGCGCTCGGAGGTCTCCGCGGCATATCCTGATCCGCCCGCATCGGAGGCAATCAATGAGGACAATTTCACCCCGTTGCTCCGGGCGAAATGTCTTACGCCCGCAGAATTGCCGAAAGAGATGCGGTTTTCGGCATGACTCAGCTGTCCATAGGCCCGGTAACCATCGGCCAGCGATCCAAAGGCCCGCTTGAGATGATCGGCCCTCTGGTGTACGTCGAACGCTCGCTCGAGATCCTCATCGTACCGGTCCAGTGAGATAGGTGCAACTCCTCTCACCGGAGGAGGCTGCTTTTCCCCATGCGGGAGATATTCAAGGTTTTCTATTGCATCAGCCACCGCCGCCCGCAGTCCCTCCCGGTCGCAGGTTGTGGTAGACACGCGACTCCGGCGATCCTCACCGCTGATGGTTATGGTGATGCGCGTGGTGTCTTCAAAGACATTCTGGTGAATCCCGGAATTGGCGTAGCGGGTCAATCCCTCCGCCTCTGACATGACCAGTACCCGCGCAGTGTATCCTTCCGCCTCACTCAGGATGTGGTCAACAAGGTCATAAGCCTCTTCTTTACTCAACATCACTTACACCCACCTTCACATGGCGAAAACGCGACGGGGACGAACCATGCCCGACATGCGCAACCTGCATCGGTTCTCCCTTACCGCAGTTGGGGGTACCGAACATCTGCCACTGGCTCTCGTCCCCCACTGCATCGCATGATCGCCAGAACTCGGGGGTGATGCCGGTGTATATCGGGTTTTTAAATATTTTTCCTGTCAGCTGACCTTCTCTTATCTCATATGCGATTTCGCAGGCAAACTGGAAGTTGAGCCGCCGGTCGTCTATACTCCAGCTCTTGTTGCTCTGCAAATACAGTCCGCACTCTATCCCGCCGATGAGCTCGGCAAAGGAAGCATCGCCGGGAAGCAGGTTAATGTTGGTCATTCGAACGATGGGGATTCTTCCCCATCCGTCCGCCCGGGAGGTCCCGTTTGAGATTTGACCGACCTCCGGAGCGGTGTCGCGCGAGGTCAAGAAGTTCCTGAAGCGTCCCTCCCGCACTATATCCACCCTCTGCGCGGGCACGCCCTCGTCGTCGTAACCGAAGGTTCCGAGTCCGCCGGGGATGGTGGCATCAGCCACGATATTGACGTGCTCTGAACCGTACTGAAAATCGATCATGCCCGGATCCAGGAAGCTCTCCCCGGCCATCCCCGCTTCGTAACCCATGACCCGGTCCAGCTCCACCGGGTGTCCCACACTCTCGTGAATTTGCAGGGTGAGCTGGGAGCTGTCGATGACGACATCGAAATAACCCGACGGGCACTCCTCGGCTTCGATTAGAGCCGCGGCTTCCTCCGCCGTACGCGCTGCGTTTTCCACCAGGTACAGATCGCGCACGAACTCATACCCGGCAGTAGCATGGTTGCCACGGAATGAGCTGGGGTAGCTGCGCTGCTGCATATCTCCCTCGCTCGCAGCATAGGCGCTGATGCCGCCTCCGGATTCATAAAGCAACTGCGTGATGTATGAACCGTCTGTGTCAGCGAAGATCTTCTCCTCGCGGCGAAAATTCATGTTACCTTCAGTGCGGAGGAGGGTCGCGCTCTCATGCATGCGCTCCTCGGCGGCAAACAAGAGCTGTAATTTCTCCTCTCGCGGAATCTCGAAAGGGTCGATCTCGATGGGGGTACTATAGTGATCAACAATAGCTTCCTTGCGGTCCAGCTGCACAGGTTTTCTCTGCACCGGCCGGGTCGCCCGGGCAATCTCCACCGCACGCTCGGCGGTCTCCCCTATACGATCAAATTCCTGAGAAGCGGCAAAACCCAGTGCCCCATCTGCGAATACCCTGATCCCGTATCCGTAGCTGCGGGACGTGGAAAGATCCTGTACTTCCCGGTTCTCCGTCGATATCGCTTCCTCCACAATGTCGTGGACTCTGATGTCAGCGTATTCGACACCACTTTGTGATAGGTCGGCTAGAACCGCCGACAACCGCTCTTTCATTCCCACACCCCTCTCCTAACCACCAGACGCATCGAGAAATCCTTCTGTAGCCCACCTACGGTTCCCTGCCGGACAGCAGCTGCACATTTCCATTCTCAGGGCACAGCAAAAACTTATCGAAGGCACCGTCCGCGCACGTAGACGCGCTCAACACTCTGAATATTGCTGATGTCGCAGGTGGGATCGGCGCCGAAGACCACCATGTCGGCCAGCCTGCCGGGTGCGAGAGTACCCACCTCGGAGGCGACCCCGAGAAGTTCGGCAGCATTACCTG
>PWGR01000254.1 GCA_003554565.1 Clostridia bacterium | reverse complement strand
CTGCCCGGGAGATCTGAGCCGGAACAGCGTCACTTCCTCACCCAGGTCGCCCAGCATGTCCTCTATGCGCCCGGCCGACGGGAACCGGCAGGTGTACACGAGGAACTCGAGAAAATGGCGGCTGAACGGCCGCTGCACACACCCGGCCGCCATGTCCGGGCGCCGTTCACCATGCAACCAACCGCGCAGGGTGCGGGCGGTTACCCGCACGGCGCAGGTGAGAGGCGGAAAATCAAGATAGATCACACAGTCACAGCGCGAGAGCCGGGTGCAAAGCGTCGATGTGTAGTTCCCATCGATAATCCAGCGCTCATTTTCCGCCATGATCTTTCGCTGTATCCTTATGAACTCATCGCGGGGGGTCTTCTTCCACCCCGGTCTCCAGAACAGGCGATCCAGATGAAAAACCGGCATATCCAGAAGCGGCCCGAGCTCTGCGGCCAGAGTAGACTTCCCGCCACCCGGCCGCCCGATCACAACTATCCTGTCCATCGCGAGCTCCCTTCCAGATCACTACCTTACTCCGGGTCCTCCCAGACCAAATTGTAGCCGATCTGCCGCTCCTTCAGGCGGCGCTCAACCTCCCTGATCTCCTCCGGAGCGGGATCCGGCCACTCGTACCTCCAGGGCAGCTGGCTCAGCCGGCTGCTTCCCGGGTCATACCGGTGATGCCGCCGCGGCGCCCTGCCCCCGGTCACCCGGGCCACGATGGCCTCTACCTCACCCATCTCCACGGGACTGGTCACACATATCAGGACCGTCCGGCACTCTCGCTCACCCGTCACAGCGCAGTCCTCCTTTCTTCCTCTCCTGTGCGACCCTCACGGTTCGCACTACTGCCACATAGTTGGCCGTTGGGGGGTGGGAGTCCTTGTTTGGCAGGCGCCCGACATAGACAGGCCGGGAGGAATCGGAACGGGCAAGGAAGAATGGGTGCAGGTGTGCCCGAAGAGACCGGCGGGAAGGGGTGGTCGCGCTTGTTTGAGCCATCGAATCGAAAGCTGATCCTCGCCTTCCTGCTGGCGGCGGCTGTCCCTGAACTCGTCACCATGGGATTCGGACCGCTCTCCCCCTTCCTGGTGCAGTCATTTTCCCTTAGTGCGGCCCAGGTGGGGTTGATCAGCTCCTCCATGGCCGTCGGTTCACTGCTGTTTTCGCTGCCGGCGGGGAGCCTGATCGACGCGCACGGCTCCCGGCCGCTGCTGATGGCCAGCGTGTTCGACGGGGGGATCCCTACGCAAAGTAACGAACAATGAAGCGATCACTTACTGGTCATGGAAATCACGCAGGACTTCATCAGGGGTGGCCGGGCAACCTCGGGTCGAGAGGTGGAGAGTGTTGCGACACAGAAAAATCACCAGCACCATACGGGGGGTACAGGTGCATCCCGAAAATCGCAAGCTGCAGCGGCGTATCGCACGCCGCAAAGAGAAGGTGGAATGGAAGGCATGATCGAGAAGGAAAAGGCTCGCCTGGACCAACTCGGCCCGTCGTCCCTTCCTCATCGGCAGAACTACCTGCTCGCCCAGAATTTGCCCCAGTCATAACTCTCCCGGTGGGTCGAATTCAGGGGCGCGCCTCGTCGCCTGGGGATGGAATCTCGCAGTGCTGCCAGAGCCAGCGGTCGACGGCTTGAATATCTCGGCATCGTGCTGACGGGACTGACCATAGCAGGTGCGGCATCTGAACTGTTTGAGTGGCTGAGTGCTTGTTTGCCCTGGTTCGCATAGATGGCTGACAAGGACTAATGATCATGACGGTAATACCGACCTGAACTGAAGAAGTCACCACAGCGCTCTCACGGGCGATCATATATGATACCCCCTGACCGGTTCGGTGGTCAGGTGCAGCGGCATCACTGCCGCTTGTTTCGCCCCTAGTCTGCGGATCTGGGACATCCTTGCTAGGGTGGAGCATTTCATTTGGTTGCAAAACGGTGTCCCTATTTGGGAAGGGATGATGTACGAATTCATAGAAGTCATGCAACCAAAACACGACCAGAACACTTGGTTGGAGATGGAACTCAATGGATCAAGAGAATCGGAAATTTCACGAGGTATTATTGGATTATAACCTGAAGATTGCTGGATTGATCATGTGTACAGAAACCTTGGCTCCCGCTGCACTTGAGAGTGATGAGAATCTTGAAAAGTTCACGAGCAAAATGTTCCGGGCTATTAAGACGCGTGCCGAAGGCGACCAAATTGCGCTGGATCGTGGGGAAGAATCCGAGGTTGCTGCCACGGATGATCTATCACCAGCAAACGCAAGTGCAGATGACCAATTTCGAGAAGCGTGGCAGGGAATACGGCAGAAGACGCGGCTCTTAAGCCTTGAGCAATTGCTTTACAGGAGCATACTCGTTTTCTTGTGTAGCGCCTATGAGTCTCTTATTGCTGATGTGATTCACCTCCTGTTCTCTTTAAGACCTGAATCCCTTGAAGAGCACGGGAAGAAGACTATCGAGTACCAAGAGCTAATGGAATTTGAGAGTATTCAGGATGCGCAAGAATCGCTCATCAATGGTATCATTGAAAAAATGGCTCTTCTCCATTTGAGTTGGCGCAAAAGTTGGCATCAGCTTGCATGAACCTGCTCCAGGCCGGTTGATTTGCCTGGTAGCGCCTCTTTGACACATAGCGTGAAGTATTGTTCGTCGTGATAGCCGTAGTGCTGCCGTTTCAGGGTCTTGATCTTGTTGTTTATCCCCTCCAGTTTGCTGGTGTGAATCCGATGGCGCGCATAGTTCAGAATGCCCTGTCTGTGTGATTGAAGCATTTGCACGAACTTCGCCATGGGTGCGAGGCCAGTAGACAGGGCCAGGTCGCACCATTGATCCAGGGCTAAAGCCATCAAGGGCACTGTCTCCTGGCGGAAGATCTGCTTCAACTGGTCCTTGAGCACGTACACGGTGGCGATATCCTCATTGGCCTGCAGTAGGGCCTTGAGGCGCACCTCCTGGCGTTCGGTGAGGTTCTCACGATTGCGCAGGAGCAACCAGCGGGCACCCTTGATGAACGATCGCCTGTCTTCTCCAGCCTCCCGGTATGCGTCCCTGCGCACCTGGTCGATCACCTTGCTGTAGTTTTGCACGATATGAAACAGGTCGAAGACAATGGCGGCGTGAGGCAGCCAGTTGCTGACCGCATTGATGTAACCCTGCCACATGTCCATGGCCACGGCTTCAATGCCCTCCCGGATCCCCTCAGGCATAGCCGCGAAGAAGGGATCCAAACTCCTTTCGCTACGTCCCTTGCCCATCCATACAACCCTGCCCGTTTCAAAGTCGATGACCACTGTGAGGTACCGATGCCCCTTCTTCAATGCGATCTCGTCCACTGCCAGGAGCTTCAGCCCCCGATAATCTGTCGTCCCGAACTCCTCCTCAAGCGCCGCCTTGTGGATCTCTTTCACCGTCTTCCAGTCAAGACCGTACCGCTCGGCAACCGTACTCACCGGAAGATGTTTGCATAGACCGGCGATCATCTGGGCGAAACGTAGGGTCACTCTTGCACCTCCCACATCGCAGACATCCAGATCCTGCACTCGGATCTTCCCGCACTGAGGACAACTCACTTTGCGGTACTGTACCGTCATCCGGACCGAACGAAAGGGCCCAATGGGAATATCCCTGACTTCCCTGCTCTGGCGCTTCCAGATCCTTGTGCCCAATGCCTGGCATGTGCTGCACCGCGGCCTGAACCTGCGATCCGGCCGTACGATCACCCGAAGGTGCTCCTCCCCGTCAACGTGCGAACTCTCAACGACTTCTCGACGAAAGGGAAACAAACTTGCTATACTCAGCTCGGGCATGTAGCTGCCTCCTCGGAGTTGTTTTGGTGGTTCAAAACCTTGTTCTCCGAAGGTGCTGCATGTCCTTTCTATGCCCATACGGCTACTCACAACCCGCGATCCTGCCAACTCAAATGGAGAAGAACCGAAAAAATAATCCGTGGTGGTTTCCAGGAGTGGAAGAAGTTTTTCCGAAAACATAATATAGAGATTGAATCGCATGTACCCGATGATAGAGAGTTCCGAGAGCGCATCGAACGAAGGAATATGATAGTTCACAATAAAGCACTGACTAACGCCAAATACATGGATAGGAACAAAGAATGGCTGGACCAACAACAGATCGATATCAAAGTAGGGGCCCCGCTACGAATTGGGGAGGAATACCTTAACAGGTCTATCTGTCTTTTCTATGCGGCCGGTTGGCAACTGATAGATGAGTCATGGTCCAAGTTAGTGAATGTCGAGCCAGGTTTCAGAGAGGCGCTTTTCCAACACAATGCATATACG
>PWGR01000025.1 GCA_003554565.1 Clostridia bacterium | reverse complement strand
GAGGTGCGTCGGCGGCAGGAGGAGACGGCGGAATGGAGAAGATGTTCCTGTGCCAATTCAAGACGGGTCCGCGCGCTGCTGGGAGGTATTACAGGTGAGTGAAGAGGAATCCAGGGAAAAAGATGAGGCGAAGCCGTCACTTCTGGTCAGCATCCTGCGCCGCTGGGGGTGGGTGCTCATAGTGGGCGTATTTGTCGTGGGCACCGTACTGGTGGCAGTGGCTCCCGACCCCGATCACCTGCATTCGGCGCACTATTTCCAGGTTGCAAGGCGCGATGACGACTGGGATCAGGTGAGTGAACTCATGCATCCGGAGTTTGAACGGCGGGGGGGGCATGCCGCCGATCTTATCGGCTACCTGGCCGCGGCATCTGCACACCCACAATACCGGTTCCCCGCACCGGTGGCGCGGACGGTGGTCGGGAGAGTAAGCGAGGGCATTGGGGTGGCCGATACCGACTGGAGGCATCAGATCCTGTGCCTGCGACCTGACGAGGACGACGAGTGGCGCGTGGTTCCCACCCCGTTTCTGCTTTACGAGATGGAGCACGATGAGCCTCTCGACCTTCCCGACGGCGCGTTTTCACCCGAGTCGGCCATGGCCGTGCTCCCCGAAATACCCCCGACGGGCTGGAATCAGGCCCGGGTCCTGGTGGATCCGATCTGGGTGCGGGAGACGCCCGAGGGGACGCTGCGCGTCCTCCTGCAGATCAATGTCGCGGGAGAACACATAGCCCTGCGGCTGGAGTCTGTCCTGATCAACACCTACTGGTCGCCCGGGGGTGAGGGCGGGCAGCAGAACTATGCTGACCGGATCCTGTGGACGGAAATATTCCCCGATGCGGACGGGGTATGGCCCCTGGAGCCCGGCGCGTGGCTGATGGATCTCGAGTGGGCCGATGTGCCGGAGTCCGAATTCGAGCTTCACCTGGGCGAATTCATGTACGACCCCGACAGCGCATCGCTTACAATTTCCGGTCTGAAAGTTCCCCGCTGAAGGGGAGGGGCGCCGCACGGCGACGCCCCGATCTGCGGTCGGTCCTGCCAGTTTTCGCCCGTATCACTGTTCGTCTGTAAATAGCGGAACGAGCTTTTGCGCGTTGACGTCCACCAGTCCCTGATCAGTTATTTTCGCCTCCGGTATCACGGCCAGGGTGAGCGTGGCGATGCGTAGAAGTGGATCAGCACCAGTCAGTCCCATCTCGCGCAGGGTCTCCTTGAGATGGTCCGTTCTGGGCCCCAGCTCTGCGGCCGGCAGGGTGGAGATCAGGCCCGCCACGGGCAGCTCGAGGAGGGCCAGGATTTCCCCTCCGCGGGCACAGGCTATGCCCCCGCCGCAGTCTACCAGGGCGTTGGCCGCCAGCGCGGCATCCTCCGGGTTCGATGCCACTGTGGTCAGGTTGTGGCAGTCGTGGGAGATGGTACTGGCGACGGCCCCTTCCCCGATGCCGAAATTCCGGATAATTCCCGTGAAGCGGTTTTCCGGGGCTCCGTGGCGGTTGAACACACCCACGTAGTGCAAATCCCCCGCACCGGATATGTCCACCTTGCCGTCACGCACGGGCAGCTCTCTTTTCTCCCATGAAGCATACAGCGAGTCATCGCCCGCGTAGCTGAGCACCCGCGTGATCACGGTGCCTTCGCCGACCGGGGCCCGCACGGCGAAAGTCTCCGACGCCAGTGCGTCGAGGTGGACGGTGTTTTCCCTCTCGACGGGGAAATCCCCCGGGTCGGGGGTCGAGGTCACCATCTTCCCGTCCCGCGCCACCACTTCACCTGCCACCATGACTGCGGCCGGCTGCATATTGGCAAGCGAGGGTATCAGCAGCAGGTCTGCCGCGTACCCGGGCGCCACCGCTCCCAGTTCGTCCAGGCCGACCGAGCGGGCCGCCTGCAGGGTTGCCGCCCGGAGTGCCTGCCCGGGGGAGAGCCCCTCCTCGATGGCCCGGCGGACGGCGTGGTTGATGTGGCCTTCCGCGAGGAGGTCGGCCGGTTCCTTGTCATCGGTGCACAGCGTCAGGTTCGGGGGTGCATCGAAGTCCCGCACGGCGGGCAGAATCTCGGCCAGGTTGCGCGATATGGAACTCTCCCGTGCATCTATCGTCATGCCGAGGCGCATCTTCTCGCGCGCCTCATCCCCAAAGCGGATCTCGTGATCACTCCTGGGGCCGGCGCACAGGTAGGCCGAAAGTGCCCGGCCGGTCAGCTCGGGGCAGTGGCCCTGCACGAACATGCCGCGGCCCAGCGCCTCGCCCACAATGCCCCGCATTCTCTCACTGCCCCCGATGACACCGGGAAAATCCATCACTTCCGCAACGCCGATCACACGCTCCCACTCCAGCATTTCGGCCACTTCACAAGAGCCGAACTCGGCCCCGGTCGTCTCCAGCCCCGGGACTGATGGGACGCAGGACGGGGCCAGTATGTACTGGCGCATGGGAAGGTCGCGACTTGACTGCTGCATGTACTTCACCCCGCGGAGCCCGAGCACGTTTGCAATCTCGTGCGGGTCGGTCACGACTGTCGTGGTTCCGTGCGGCAGCACCGCCTCAGTGAAGTTGGCGGGAGTCATCATGCTGCTTTCGATATGTACGTGAGAGTCTATCAGCCCGGGGGTGAGATACATGCCCTCACCGTCGATCGTCTGATCCGCCTCGAGCTCATCTGCATCGCGGTTTCCGGCATCGTCGGGGTCAGCCTCGACATGGGCGATGTAACCGCGGTAGATGCCGACACTGGCCGGGTATACCTCCCCGGTGAACACGTTCACCAAATGCACATTTTCAATCAGGCAGTCCAGCTTCCGGTGCCCCAGCGCCGCCTCCACCAGTTCCCGTCTCTGTTCTGTCGTAAGCGACAATGCCCGTCACCCACCTTTCCTCAGGATGTGATTGTCAGAGGATGTAGAAGTAGTATATCAGCAGCAGGCAGAGCAGGTAGAGCCCGAAGGGGATCTCATCTCTGCGCGCCGCCACCAGATTGACCAGAATGTACGTGATGATCCCCGGGCTTATGCCGTTTCAAGGTTGAAGGTGAACGAGGTGGAAAACGTGGTACCGAAAGCCGGCAGTGACTCGGTGAAGTCTTCGAAATTGATGTTCTGTATCGCCGGCATCATCAAAAGCCCGATGAGAATCAGCGCCGGCGCCGTCGCCTCAGCCGGGATCATGGTCGCCACCGGGGTGAAAAAGAGCATGGCCCGAAACAGGACCGCAGTCGTGGCCGCCGTGAGGCCGGTACGCCCGCCTTCCTCCACTTCAGCCGCTGACTCGATGAAGTCGTGACAGTGCTGGTGCCCGAAAGTGAGCCGATGGTGGTGGCCGGGCCGTCAACGAGATATGGTTTTCTGGATCTCAGCCAGGGCACCATTTTCGTCGAGAAGCCGCGCTCTGGCACCCACGCCAGATATCATACGGGTATGTCTGGGAGATGGGAGATCCCGCGGGCGAAGTACCCGTTCGACCCGCGGGGGTGCGCATCAGCTGATGTCCTCGATGCCCTGAAGCAGGGCATCGACCTCTTCTTCGGTGTTGTAAGGGGCAATCCCGGCGCGCACCACTCCCCCGGTGGGGGCCAGACCGAGCTTCTCCACCACCGTCAGGGCGTAGAAATGGCCGTCCCCGACGAATATTCCCCTCTCGCCGAGGAACTGGGCAACCTCCCGGGGCGAACGTTTTCGCAGGGTGAAGGAGACCGTGGGTGTGCGGCGGTCATCTTCCGCGGGGCCGTAGAGCACAGCACCGTCGATGTCGGAAAGTCCCCGCATCAGACGGCGGTTCAGCCCATCCTCGTACTTTGCTATGGCCTGCATTGAACAGACCAGATCGCAGCGCAGGTCTGCCCCGTCACCAGAGATGCCCGCAATGAAGTCGCAGGCCGCCGCCGTGCCGGCTATTCCCTCGTGATTGGCCGTGCCGGTTTCGATTTTTTCCGGGACCGTGGGACGCTGGGCCCGCGCACGATGAGTGGGAAGGCGCTCGAAGGCCTCACGCCGCCCGTACAGTACTCCCAGATGAGGACCGAAGAACTTATAGGGGGAACACAGAAGGAAATCGCAGCCGGCAGCATGCACGTCCGCGGGAAGATGGGGCACGTAGTGCACCGCATCAACGACCAGCGTTGCATCCACCGTACGGGCCAGCTCCTGTACCCTGTCGAGGTCAACCACCGCGCCCGAAAGGTTCGAAGCCCATCCAATTGCGATGATGCGCGTCCGCCGGTTGAGCATGCGTTCCAGCTCGTCCATGTCGACAGTGCATTCCGGCAGGCGCATGGGAACGCTCCGGACGACGGCTCCCTCCTCGCGCAGGTCGAGCCAGGGGTCGCGGTTAGCCTCGTGATCCATGTCGGTGATGAGCACCTCATCTCCCGGCCGCAGGGTGCGCCCGAGCGCCCGGGCCAGGCTGAAGTTCAGCGTGGTCATGTTCGCGCCGAAGGCGATCTCGTCCGGGTCGGCACCCAGGAGGGCGGCCATTTTCTCGCGTCCTGTGCGGATGGTCTCTTCCGTTTTCTCGCTGGTGATGAATGCGCCGTGACGGTTGGCATTTCGTTCTGTGTAGTACCGGGCGACGGCCGCCAGGACACCGTCGGGGACCTGCGTCCCGCCCGGGCCGTCGAAATAGGCGACGCCCCTTCCGCCGACGGTCAGATCCAGGGCGGGAAACTGTTCGCGCACCCGGTCCACGGGGAAATCGGTCAATGGTATCGCTTCCTCTCCACAGTGCTCAGTCATGTTAAAATTCAGCTGCACATCTCTTTACAGGGTTCTCCCCGCGGGGTATGCCTTCCTGCGGGGAGGGGCGGAGAGTGGATTTCTGTCTCTTTCTGTGCAGGTCTTCTGATGCGGGTCAACTCCGGGCCAGTGCCCGGGTCAGGTCGGTGCGGGTTTCCTCAACTGCGGCATAATCCATCGCCAGCTTGTAGTGGCCCTCCATATCCTGGTGCAGCCGGTAGGCGCAGCACAGCTCCCTCTCTGCCCGCGCCAGGGCCTCATGCCGGGCCTTCGCCAGTTCCCCCAGGGTGGCCCGCAGATATTCAGCGCGGGACAGGTGTAGGAATTGTCTCTCCTCGAGGATCTCGCTTCCGGGCGGCGGCTCCACGGGGAGATCGGGTCTCGATGTCACCACGGCGGCATGAATCTCCGGCAGATAGCAGTGCTCGAGGCGCTGCGGATCCAGGGAGCAGGGGAAAACCCAGCAGGCCAGCCCCGCCAGGTGCGCCCGGTCGCGTACGTGCGACACCAGCGAATGAGAGACGAGGCTGGTCTCAGCTTGCACCACGCATATGTGCCCGGCGGACGAACAGAGATCCGCTGCGTATGATACGGCCCCGCCGGGAGCCAGGGCGGATATGAAGAGCTCGCGCCGGCGGGGCGAGCAGCACGCAAGCTCCCGCCTTCGTCTTCCCTCCCGCATGATCTTTTGCGCGGTCCGCCGGATTGCCCGGGCGCGCGAAGCCCCGTCCACCGCGTCATGCCTGCAGAGGATCCTGTCCGCGTCGGCGCTGCAGCGTCCGGCCACTGCCAGGTGCGTGTACGCAGCGGAGAAGTGACTGGCGATCCGTTTCTTGAGCACCTCGATTTCTGGCCGCCTCACTTCCAGTACCTCCGGGTCCCAGTGCCGGGAGAGATCGATGATGTGGTCGGCCGCCCCGGGCAGGGGAGGATCCATCATGTGAGGGTGAGTCCCGTCCACAATGGAGATGCCGCGCTCGGGGAAATAGACGGCGTCGAGCGAGTCTTCGTCCGAGGCACACCAGTAGAATTCAGCTGTCCATCCGCGGGAGGCCATCTCGTCGGCAGTTCGCTGGATGAAGGTGGATTTTCCCGTTCCCGGGCCGCCCTTGAGGACGTAGGTGTGCCGGGCGACGTCCGCGCCTATGTGGTGAAACCGGGAGTGAAACCCGTATCGGGTGTTGGCCCCGGGAAAGAAGTTGCGCGGCTGCGATGTGCTCCGCTTGGGTGAAAATTCGCTTTGCATTGCTTCACACCTCTCGGTCATCTACCCCGGGTGGCATAGCCCCCCGGAGAAGAAGGGAATGATAGGGGAGGCTGTGCTCTACCTATACTCCGACAGTTTCGTTTCATTACTTGAGGGGATGTCTGGTGCGGTATCAAAAATATCTGCCGCCGATGCTGGCGGTCGCAGGTGACCGGCTGGCACCTGGTGCCGAGTGGGTTCACGAGCTGAAGTTTGACGGCTGCCGGGTGGTGATCACCGTGGACCGCGGGCAGGTGCGCGCTGTCTCCCGGGGAGGGAACGTGTTTTCTGGCCTCACCGCCCGGGCCGGGGAGGTGGCGGCGCGCGTGCAGGCGGACTCGGCGGTGCTGGACGGGGAGGCGGTGGCCTTTGGCCCGGATGGACGTCCCTGTTTTCAGACTGCGGTGCGCCTGCTGCGTCGAGATGACGCCGGCGCGGCACTCCTGCGGATTTACCTCTTCGACATTCTCGAATGCGAGGGGCGGGACCTGCGGGGCGAGGCCCTGTTGGACCGCCGCCGCATGCTGCGCCGGGTGGTGCAGTACGGGGGGTTGCTCCGGCTATCGCCTGCCGTCGGGGACCAGCGCGGGGAGCGTTTTTTGCGCAAGGTGGATTCGCTGGGATACGAGGGGGTGGTGAGCAAGAAGGGCTCGAGCCCCTATCTTCACGGGCGGAGCGAAAAATGGAGGAAACTGCCCCTGCGTGCGGAGGGGAGGTTCCTCATTGGAGGTGCAGCCAGGAGGCGCGGGGAGACAGTCCTCCTCCTCGGGGTCTGGGAGGGGGTCGATCACCTGCGTTATGTCGGGCGTGTGAGCGTGGGCCGGGGTTGGAAAGAGGATCTTGAGATGCTGCACGAGCTGCTGCAGAAGTGGGAGCGTGCCTCCTTTCCTTTTTCCGGTGGTCGGCCGGCCACCGGTGCCGGGCAATCCTGCCCCGTACAGCCGGTGCAGCCGGTGCAGGCGGTGCGGGTACACTACACCGAGATAACCCCGGGCGGGGGGCTGCGGCATCCGCTTTACGGCGGTACGATCCCCTGCCCGCCGCACATGTGCTCGTGGTTTCTCCTGGAGAAGAACCGGGCGCGGGCGGGCGCGGGCCTTGCCGGTGGAGGCGGTGACGCCGGGGCCGGGCCGGGATCAGGATCTCTGATCGGTACGGGGCTTTCGCCCGGTGCGCGCAGTGCCCGGGTGCGGGTGGGTGGGGATGTCCTGCGGCTGACTCATCTGGACCGGCAGCTGGGTGAAAGATGGAATATGAGTAAAATGGAAGCGCTCGACTACTACTGGCAGGTGCGGGATGGCATCATCCGTCAGATAGCCGGCCGCCCCCTGCTTCTCACGCGCTATCCCCGCGGGGCGAGGGGCGCGGGCTTTTACCAGCGATCGCCTCCCGAACCCCGACCGGATTGGCTGGAGACCGTGACTCTCAGTGGGGAGGGTGACGACGGTGCGGGGGCAGAGCTGGTGGTGTGCAATGATGAGCGGGCACTGCTGTGGTTGATCAACCTCGGTGCCTACGAGATACACCCGCTGCCGGAGAACCCCGACCGCGGCAGGGACATAATCATCCTGGATCTGGACCCGGCCGGGACGGCGGGGCCCAAGGAAGTGGTCCGTGCGGCCCTGGCGGTGGAGCAGCTTTTGGGACGGGCCGGGGTGCGATCGTGGGTGAAGACCTCCGGGGGTTCGGGGGTTCACGCCCACATCCCGCTCGCCCGACCCTACACTGCCGGGCAGGTGACGATGATTGCCCGCATCATGGGCGAGATCCTGGCCGCGGCGCGACCCCACCTGTTTACCCTGGAGCGCAGCAGGGACCGCAGGGGCGGGCGGATATACGTAGATCACCTGCAGAACCGGCGGGGGGCCACAGTGGTGGCTCCTTACTGCATCCGGGTGCGGGAGAAGCCCCGGGTGTCGGTTCCCCTGCGGTGGAGCGAGCTGTATGGGGCCAGGGGAGTGGGGCTGCCGGCATTTTCGCCCGGCCAGGCGGCGGCCCGGTTTAACCGCCGGGGCGACCTGTGGGCCGGACTGCAGGAGAGCGAGGGATACGAGCTGCGCGACCTGCTGCAGCGCATGCGCAGGATCGCGAAAAGGAGATGATCTGATGAGCAGGAGTGTGTGGACGGGGGCAATCAGTTTCGGGCTCGTCGCCATACCGGTTCGACTCTTTCCGGCGACCCGCCGCAGGGATCTCAAATTCAACCTGCTGCATCGCAGGTGCGGCAGCCGAATACAGTACAGGCGGTGGTGTCCCCGCTGTGAGGAGGAACTGTCGACGGAGGAGATGGTCAGGGGATATGAATACGCTCGGGGCCAGTATGTGACGCTTGAAGATGAGGAGATCAGAAATGCCGCGGGGGAACAGACCAATCAGATAGAACTGGTCAGCTTCGCCCGCCTGCCGGAAATAGATCCCGTCTACTTCGACCGCACGTACCATGCGGTACCCCAGAGACCGGGACGCAAGGCCTACGCGCTGCTCTCGGGGGCCCTGCAGAGCAGCGAGCGGGTGGGCATTGGCCGCTTTGTGCTGCGCAACAAGCCGCACCTGGTGTCCGTCCGCGCCGGGGAGCACAACCTGATGATCGAGACCATGTATTACCCGGATGAGGTCGTGGAGCAACCGGAGGAAGTGCAGAAGATGCAGCGCGGGGCGGGTGAAGGCCAGATCTCCACTTCTGAATGGGAGATGGCCGAGCAGCTGGTGGGAAATCTATCTGAGCCATTTCAGCCGGAACAGTACGTCAACGATTACCGAAAGCGGCTGGAGACGGTTATCGAGAGCAAGATTGAGGGGCGGGATATAGTCACACCGCCCGAGAGGGAGGTCGGTGAGGTCATCGATCTGATGGAGGCACTGGAGAAGAGCCTGGAGGCGACGGAAGAGCAAACGGGTGGGTCCGGTTGATCGTCCCTCCGGCGCGAAACGCCGCCGGGCGGCAGGGATTTGTCGTCGGGGTACAGAAGGGCATCATTGCACCGCGATGCATGCTCACCCGGGAGGGTTACCGCACCGAGGGGCGGGCAGCAGCGGTGCTTGTGCCGGGGTGATGTATGGCGGAAGGAATCGGGGCGCCCGCCGGTTCCCACGCGACGGGGCGGGGCCGGAGTGCAGTCGTGCCTGCAGACAACTGCTACCGGTGTATTCCGGGTGCAGGAGAGGCGGGTAAGTTGTCGAAAGACTGTATTCTGTGGGGCAGCTCCCCGCACGGGAGGTGCCCGTAGAAGGGAGGGATGTGAAGCTATGAAGCCGCGTTTTGATGTTGTGAACTGGGGGGGTGGAGGTGCTCACTGGGATAGATTGAGGGCCGCCCTTCTGCATGAAAAGCCCGATCGCCTGCCCGTCAGCATGTGGCGGCATTTTCCGGGCTTTGAAGGTTCATCTGAGGAGCTGGCCCGGGTTCATCTGGCATTTCAGCTCCGCTTTGGTTTTGATCTGATGGTCTTTAATCCTCGATATGCTTATACCGCCGAACCGTGGGGTTACGTTCCCGCAGACGATATCGATGAACACGGCAGGGCCGTCGATGCACACAGGCCCTTCTCCGGCCTGCAGAGGTGGCCGGATCTTTCCGTGCCAAACGGGGGCGAGGGTGTATTCCGTACGGTGTTGGATGCGCTGCGTCTGACCGATCGGAACCTGCCGCACGAGGTCCCGCTCATCCTCAGGGTGTACGCTCCGCTGACCACGGCCTACTTCCTGCGGGGTGACAGTATCCGCGACGAGGTGGACGATGAACTCGGCATGAGCGACGACCTGCGGGCGGCAGTCGATGCCATAGATGAGACCCTGGCCGGGTTCTGCCGGCAGGCCCTGGAACTTGTCGATGGCCTGTATGTGGTCTCCTATTTCACAGGTGATCAGGTGATCAAGGATGAACTGGTGGCCCGGCGGCTGTTGGAACTCGAGATGTCGTTCATGGATCACTTCAGTGATTGCGGGCGCCTGTTGGCCCTGCACATGCACGGGGATCATATATTTTTTGACGATATTTTGGAGTATCCCATCGATGTTCTGAGCTGGCACGACCGCTGGGTGAAGCCGAGCCTGCGCGATGCGAGGATAAAGAGCGACAGGGTTCTCATGGGAGGGATAAATGAATCCGACACGGTGCACAGGGAGACCGAGGAAGCGGTCAGCCTGCAGGTGGAGGATGCCATCAGCCAGGTCAAGGGCAGGGGACTCATCGTAGCTCCCGGCGGGGCGATAAAGCTTGACACCCCGGTGCAGAATATCCGGGCGGTGATCGGGGCCGCAGGGGTTCTGAGCAAGCGATGACGGCCCGGGGCAATCCTTCGTGTCCGGGAGGACATGCGATTTGCGGGGGGAAATAAGATGCTTGTGTCAGCCGAGTGTAACCCCCTGATCGTCGAAGGAAGCAGGACATCATAACTCTGAGGAGGATTCATTGATGGTATGCATGACCGGAGGAAGGGCAGTAGTGGAGGCACTGATCCGCCAGGGAGTGGACCGGGTCTTCGGCATTCCCGGGGTTCACACCATGGAAATTTACGACGAACTGTACGAGCGCAGGGACGAGATCACCCACGTCGTGAGCCGGCACGAGGGCGGCGCCGGGTTCATGGCTGATGGATATGCCAGGGTCTCGGGCAGAATTGGCGTCTGTCTGGTCATAACCGGGCCGGGTGTCACCAATGCCACCACTGCTCTCGGACAGGCTTACTCCGATTCTTCACCCGTGCTTCTGATTTCCAGCCAGAACGACACCGAGCACATGGACCGGGATGTCGGGGCGCTGCACCAGCTGAAGGACCAGCTGTCCGTCACCGACGGATGCACTGCGTGGACCCGGCGCGTCCTGGACCCGGCGGAGATACCCCAGGCCATAGCCGATGCTTCTGAGTACCTGAGAACGCATCGCCCCCAGCCCGTACACATAGATATACCCACTGACGTCCTGGAGGCGGAGGCGGAGATGTCCTTCGATGACGGCGGCAGGTGCGCGGATCCCTTCCAGCCTGCGCCCGCGCAGATGAAGCAGGCCGTCGAGATGCTCGCTGATGCAAAGCGCCCGCTGATCTGGGTGGGCGGAGGTGCTGCCGGGGCCTCGGAGGAGATTACCGGGATCGCCGAGGAGCTCGATGCGGCCGTGGTCATGACCTGCGCCGGCAAGGGCGTGGTGCGGGAGGATCACCCGCTCAACATAGGGAGCAGGCTGCGGGGTGACGATGAGCGCGTGGTGCAGGACTTTGTGGCCACCGGGGATGTGGTGCTGGTGATCGGGAGCGAGCTGGGCGTAGTCGATACCCTGGGCGGGAAGGTGAATCTTCCGCCGCGGATGATCCGCGTGGACCTCGAGGCACCCGGGGGAGACAAGCTTTACCGGCCGACCCTTCAGATCCGCAGCGATGCCCGCATCTTCTGTCAGGACCTGCTGAGGCGCCTGCGGGAGTTTCCGGCTGAGGAGAAACTGGGCGCAGGCGATTCTTACCGCAGCGAGATTGCCGAGGTGCAGGATGCCCTGGATGCCCACCCGTCGGACGACGGGGGCCTCCGGGCGATAATCGATGTGATGCGCCAGTCTCTGGCGGAACAGGATGTGGTGGTCTGCGACATGACCATGCTCTGCTACCGGGCCACCGCCCTTTATCCGGCTTATGCCCCCAACACCTTTCTGTTCCCCCGGGGTTTCGGTACCCTCGGTTGGGGACTGCCGGCGGCCATCGGCGCCAAGATGGGCAACCCCGGGCACCAGGTGGTGGCCGTCTGCGGCGACGGCGGGCTGATGTTCACCGTCCAGGAGCTGGCCACGGCAGTGAAATACCGCCTGCCGATAGCGGTGCTTCTGATGAACAACGAAAGCTATGGTGTGGTGGACAAGAACATGTGCGCCCGGTATGACCGGGCGATAGGCTGTGACATTGTCAATCCCGATTTCGTTCAGATGGCAGAATCCTTCGGTGCCCGCGGGCGGCGCCTGGAGGATGCGGCGGAGCTGCCGGCTGCACTCAACGAGGCCTTTTCCGCCGACGGGCCGACCATTATCGAATTCAGGGTGGATTTTTGAAGCACTTCCCCGCTGGGGCGGGTATCTGACAGGGAGGTATTATTCATGGGAGATCGATATTATGATCTGGTCTCGAAACGAGCGCAGCGCAATATGGATGCGGGTGAGCCCGCGGGCTGGGGAGGGGACAGGGCAGCCGATGCGGTCCCCCTCAACTTCGGTTTTCCCTACCCGGACTCCTATCCCATTGACAGTTTGATTAAGGCGTGTGCCACCGCCCTGCGCGAGGACGGAGCGGACGCCCTGAGGTACGGGGGCGGTCCCCTGGCGCAGGAATTCGATGATCTGGTCGCCGCCCGCTGCAGCGAGCGCGGCCTGCGGGCGGGAGAGGGCAATATCCTCGTCACCAATGGGTCTGCCCAGGCCATCTCCACTGTCTGCAGCCTTCTGCTGGACTTTGGTGACCTCATTCTCGTGGAGGCGCCCACGTATATGGGTGCGCTGCGGGAGTTTGGTAATTACGGTGCCGAGATACGGGGAGTGGACCTGGACGGGGACGGGATCCTGACCGATGAGCTGCAGCGCGTACTCGAGGAGCTGCGGGAGGACGGTGTGCGTCCGAAGTTTCTTTACACCATGCCCAACTTCCACAACCCGGCCGGCAGCACGATGAGCATGCAGCGCCGCAGGCATCTTCTGGAGCTGGCGGAGGAGTACGATTTCCTGGTGGTGGAGGACGATGCCTACGGGGAACTCAGGTACGATGGGGAGGATCTGCCCTCCCTGCGGGCCCTGGACGAGTCGGACCGGGTGCTGCACCTGGGCTCCATGTCCAAGATCCTGGCGCCAGGTTTCCGCCTGGGATGGATCGTGGGCCCGGAGCCGCTGATAGAACAGGCGGATCGACTCAAGGTGGACGGGGGGACCGGTCCCTTCGTCCGGGCCATGGTAGGGACGTATCTGCGGGAGATCGACCTGGATGAAAGAATCAGGCACATATGCCGCGGCTACCGGAGCCGCCGGGACGCGGCCCTCAACTCGCTGCAGGAGCATATGCCGGATGGCTGTGACTGGAGCGAACCGGAGGGCGGCTATTTCCTGTGGCTGACCCTGCCCGAGTCGGTGGATGTGACGGTGCTCCTTGCGGATATTGCAGAAGCCGGAGCCAATCCCCTGCCCGGGAACATATTCTTCCCGGACGACCGCGGCAGGAACAACCTCCGCCTATCGTTCAGCTATCCCGATCCCGACGAACTGGACCGGGGGATACGCGCTATAGCCGAAGTGGTGTCAGCGAACATAAAGTGAAGGGGAGACGCTGTGACTGAACTGAGGAGCAAGGGGGAGCGGTGGTTCGCTCTGGAGACGGATTTTGCCGATGACCTGCCCCGGTACTGGGGGCCGTGGGGCGCCGATTCGGAGACGGGGAAACTGCGGGCGGTTCTTCTCCGCCGGCCCGGCCCCGAGGCGGAGGATGTCGACCCGTCCGAGGCGCGCTGGCTGGACCGGATGGACATCGACCGGGCCCGGAGGCAGCATGACGCCCTGGCGCAGGTCTACCGGGATGGGGGTGCGGACGTCCACTATGTAAAGGACATGGACCCGCATAAGCCCAATGCGCTGTTTCTGCGCGATCTGGTGGCGATGACCCCGGAGGGCGCCATCGTGGGCCGTCCGGCACTGGCCGCCCGGCGCGGGGAGGAGCGGTACGTGGCCCGGACACTTTCTGCCCTCGGTGTGCCGATCATCAGGACCATCAGCGGTACTGGTGTCTTTGAAGGGGCAGATCTCATGTGGGTGGATGCCGAAACCGTCATCATCGGGGTGGGCAACCGCACCAATCGCGAGGGCGCCGAGCAGGTGGAAGAAGTCCTGCGGCGCATGGGCGTGCAGACGTTTATATATTTTCAGATTCCGTACGGTCACGCGCACATTGACGGGCTGTTCAATATTGCCGATCTGGACGTGTGCGTCTTCTTCCCCTGGCAGACCCCCTTTGAGGTGGCGGACGTGTTCCGGAGGCGCGGGTACCGCATGATCGAAATCGATTCGCCGCACGAGGCCAAGAGAACGATGGCCAGCAATTTTGTGTGTCTCGAACCCGGCCGGGTGGTGATGCCGCGCGGAAATCTGCGCACCCAGGC
The DNA here is from genome assembly GCA_003554565.1 of Clostridia bacterium. Lineage (GTDB taxonomy): Bacteria > Bacillota > Sulfobacillia > SLMV01 > SLMV01 > PWGR01. The sequence continues at coordinate 3,886 of PWGR01000025.1, read as the reverse complement.
GAAGCTGGAGGAGGCGGGGGTAAGGGTCATCTCCCTCGATGTCTCGGAGCTGCAGAAGGGTTGGGGCGGGATCCACTGCATGACGGCTTTTCTGGCCAGAGACAGTGTGCGATAATTGAGGTGCCGGTGGGGTAATTTTCCCGCCGGCGCCGGTTCACGCGGATTCGCTTTCACATAATTGCCTTCGTTGCGGGAAATCTATCCACCATATGCACAAGACCAGGGGAGAGGGAGAGGGCGTATGCGGTGGACAGGAATTGTCTGTATATTGTGCCTGACGGCAGTCGTGGCCGCCCCCGCGGGAGTGGCGGCTTCCTGGATGCCGGGCTCGGGACCATATGATGTCGAGAAGGTGGTGTTCCCCGGGCATGTCTTCGACGCGGAGCGGCTGACTGCATCGTCGGCGCTTCTTCTGGACATCAACAGTGGAGCAGTGTTGTTCGAAATGAGGCCGGATGAGTCCTACGGCCCGGCCTCTCTGTCCAAGATTGTCACGCTGGCGCTCACGTACGCGGCGCTGGATGAAGGAGAGATAAGTCTGGATGATGAGGTCCTGATCAGTGAGCGCGCCTGGTCCGTAAATGTCCCCGGCTCCAACATGTTCATCGAGGCGGGGACGGAAGTTTCCATGGAGACGCTGATGCGGGGTATGATAGTGGCCTCCGGCAATGATGCCTGTGTTGCTGTGGCCGAGCACATTTCTGGCACAGAGGACAGTTTTGTCAGCAGGATGAATGAGCTGGTCCGTGACATCGGCATGGAGGATACGGTACTGCACACCGTCCACGGTCTGCACGCGGAGGGGCAGCAGATCACCCCCCGGGATGTGGCCCGGCTGGTGCGCCACTTCTGGCTCAACTACCCCGAGGCCGAGGAGATCACCACCGAGAGGTGGTTCAGTCATGAGGGCATAGAACAGCCCAACCGTAACGGTCTCCTGTTCCGCGACGACCGGGTGACCGGCCTGAAGACCGGGTACACACCGGAGTCCGGCTACCATTTCGTCGCCACTGCCCGCGATGGGGACGAGTATTACGCCGCGGTGATTATGGGAGTCGGTAAGGGAGAGGATATAACCGAGCAGGAGGGCAGTGAGGCGCGGGAGGCCGACGCGCAGCGCCTTCTGGACTGGGCTTTTGACACGTTCACCCGGACCGAGGTGGACCTCACGCCGGTGCTGCCCGCGGAGATGAGGGTGTACCGGGGGCAGGAGAGGGAGGTCCGGCTGCGCACGGAGCCCGAGAATGTAGCGGTGACCGTGCCCGAGGGACAGTATGAGCACATTTACCTGGAGGCGAACCTGGCAGATGAGCTGGAAGCGCCGGTCTCGCGGGACGATCCCGCCGGGGGTGTACAGGTGTTCTGGCGTCCCGATGCCGATGCAGAAGAGGAAGACGACGATGTGGGGGACGAGCGAGTTCTGCTGGCCGAGGCGGCAGTGCACCCGGCAGAGGAGATCGAGCCGGGCGGCTGGTGGCGCCGCATGTGGGACAGCATAGTACTGTTTTTCACCCGGCTTTTCCGGTGAGGGGACCGGCGGCGGCAGGTTTCTTTTCTCCTCTTTACCGAACCGCGCGGATCGTGGTTATATATGCCTGAAGTATGTAGATTGAAGGAAGTGATTGCATGGGATCGAGGCGCAGGCTGGTAATCTGGATAGTGGTCGGCATCCTGGCCGCTTTTCTGCTTCTTTCATCCACAATGGCTTACTACTATACCGAAGTTCTCTGGTTCGAGGAGCTGGGTATAAGCAGCGTCTTCTTCACCGTGCTTTCTGCGCGTTTTCTGCTGGGCCTCGCGGCGGGATTGCTGTTCGGTCTGTTCATCTTCATAAACCTGAAGCTGGTGCGCGGGACCATGATACATCTGTCCGGCCAGCTGGCAGAGCCGGGCACCGGACGCTGGTTTGCGCCCCGGATCATTGATCGCATCATCACCCTGGTGTCGGTGGGCTTCGGAGTACTCACGGGGATATCGATGTCCACCGAGTGGGAAACGCTCCTGCGCTTCATACACCAGACCCCCTTCGGCATCAGCGACCCGCTGCACGGGAGGGATGTGGCCTTTTACGTTTTCACCCTCCCGGTCCACCGCATAGTGTTTAATTCTGCCGGCTTTCTGCTGCTTCTCACCGCTCTGGTGGTGGCGCTTATCTACTTCTTTGCCGGTTCTATCAACTTCCTGGGCGGGCGGGTCAACGTGCACCCCCGGGCCCGCGCTCACCTGGGCGGGCTGATAGCCGGCTACCTGCTGCTGAAGGCCTGGGGCTACTGGCTGGACGCGTTCGAACTGGTGTATTCTCCCCGCGGGGTGGCATTCGGCGCCGGCTACACTGACGTTCACGCTCACCTTCCGGTGTTCAGGATAATGACGGTGCTTTCTGTACTGGCGGCCGGGATTGCTTTATGGTACATCAAGGCGCGGGACATAAGGTGGTTCTACGCGGCCATAGCGGTGATGCTGGTCGGGTCGGTGGGGCTGGGTACGGCTTACCCGGCGGCGATTCAGCGCCTGGTGGTGCAGCCGAACGAAATTCAGATGGAACGGCCCTACATCGAGTACAACATCGACTACACCCGCACCGCCTACGGGCTGGATGAAGTGACCGAGGTGCCGTTTGCCGCCCTGGATACGTTGGACTGGGAACAGCTGGAACAAAATATGGATACGGTGGAAAACGTCCGCCTGTGGGACTGGCAGCCGCTTCTGGAGACTTACCGGCAGCTGCACACCATCCGGGCGTATTACAATTTCCCCGATGCCGATGTGGACCGGTACATGGTCAATGGCGAGTACCAGCAGGTGCTGATCGCCGCGCGGGAGCTGGACTACACGCAGGTCCCGGGGGCAGAGACCTGGGTCAACCGGCGCCTGCAGTACACGCACGGGCACGGGGTGGTCATGAGCCCAGCGGCCGAGTTCACCGAGGAGGGGCTCCCGCACATGTACATCCGGGACATCCCGCCGGAAAGTGAGATAGATATTCAGGTTGAAAATCCCAGCATCTACTACGGGGAGATGACTCAAGATTACGTCATTTCTAACACGCACGAGCCGGAGCTGCATTATCCGTCCGGCGACACCAACGTATACATGCACTACGACGGGACCGGCGGCGTCGCCCTGGGGGGACTGCTGCGGAGATCGGCGTTTGCCCTGCGCTTCGGTGACTACAACCTGGTGCTCAGTGCGGCACTGCACCCGGAGTCGCGCATCATGTACCACCGAGGCCTGCAGGACAGGATTCGCCGCGCCGCCCCGTTCCTCATGCTGGATGACGACCCCTACATTGTGGTCTGCACGGATGAAAACCGGCTGTTCTGGATACAGGATGCCTACACACACACCACCCGCTTTCCCTATTCCGAGCCGTACACGCGGAGGACCAACTACCTGAGAAACTCGGTGAAGGTGGTGGTGGATGCCTACAACGGCGACATGGACTTTTACATCTTCGATGAGGATGACGCCATAGTCCAGACCTACGAAGCCATCTTCCCGGATCTCTTTGAGCCGATGGAGGAGATGCCGGAGACTCTGAGCAGCCACGTGCGGTACCCGATGGGTCTGTTCGAGACGCAGATGGAGATGTTTCGGACCTATCACATGACCGACCCGGTGGTCTTTTACAACAAGGAGGATCTCTGGGCCTTCCCGGAGGAGACCTTCCGGGGCCAGACCCGCCGGATGACCCCGTATTACATCATGGCCAACCTCCCGCAGGTGGGCGAGGAACTGGAGTTTTTGACCATGATGCCGTTTACGCCCGAGCACCGCGACGTGATGATAGCCTGGGCGGCGGGCCGCTCCGACCTGGAGAACTACGGGGAGCTGGTGGTGTATCTGATGCCGAAGGGACGGACGGTGCTGGGCCCCTCACAGATTG
>PWGR01000013.1 GCA_003554565.1 Clostridia bacterium | reverse complement strand
TGTTGGGGGCGTATTTGCGGTCGGTACGGCTCTGATACTGGCCAATCTGTCGAAGGGGAAGACCTTGACACCAGATATTGCCATCGGGATCGCCTTTTCGGGATCGATGGCCATGGGAGTCATACTCATCAGCGTCTCGCGCGGTCAGTATTTCGGGGAGCTCTTCAGTTACCTGTTCGGAAACATTCTGGCCGTCTCTAGCACCGAACTGTGGGCCATATCCTTACTGGCTCTCATAGTCGGGGCATTCATGTGGCTTTTCTTTCGCGGGCTGTTGATTATGACCCTCAGCAAGGATGTGGCCTGTGCGCAGGGAGTTCCGGTCAGGTGGCTCGACTGCGCCCTGCTGACTGCCGTCGCAGTCACCGTAATCCTGTCTGTAAGGCTGGTGGGGGTGGTTCTCGCCTCGGCACTCCTTGTGCTGCCGGGAGCAATCGGGCACATGCTCTCGGGGCACTACCGTGGTGTCATCGCTGTGTCTATGGGGACTGCCCTGCTCAGCATCACCATCGGTCTCGGTCTGTCATACAGGTTGGATTGGCCGGCAGGAGCCAGCATAGTGGCGACGCTGGTAGCCAAGTTCATCGTGACAACTTTGCTTTTCTCCTCCTGGCCTTCATTGAGCAAAAGACTCTCTGGTTCCTACATCGGCCGCATAATATCTTCTGAAAAGAGGTGATCTCGGGTGAAACGGGATAGGGGAGAGGCGCATCGTTTTCAGTTCATCCTGCAGATAATGGTTGAGAATGTGCGGGCAGTACTTGGGAAAGACAACCTGTATATCCGTGACGGGGCTTACAGCCAGCACTCCGCTCCACCGGAGATAAACGGAGAGACGCCCGCGGTCTTCGCCATGGGCGGCGGGGTATGTATAGCCGCTGATGTGGCCCTGGGTGAGGACATCGGCGATGAAATGCGAAGACAGGTGCGTATTGTGAAGTGGGTGCGGGATGGAATGAGCCGACACTACTGGGTCGGCATTCCCATCAGTTATCCCATGACGCGTCAACAGGAGGAGTGGCAGGATGAAGGGTCGATCACATTCCATCCTTTTCAAATATGAGAGACAGTGAGTGGGCAATGGGGACGATTGAATGTATATCGTCCCCATTGCCGGTGTACTCAGCCCTTCAGATACTTATCGAATTCCCGTTCAATCTTGCCGAATGCATCTGCCCAGGTACTGCGCAGTACAAAGGCATGAGCCTCATCCGGATAGTAGTAGGCCTCGTAGTCACAGCCTAGGTCCACACAATCCTTGACAATTCGATCCATTTGGGCGAAGTCTACATTGGCGTCTGCCGTGCCGTGGAGGTTTATCAGAGGGCGTTTGAGATTATCCTTATAAGTGCACGGCGATCCCACCCGGTAAAGCTCCGGGTTCTGCTCCGGACTGCCCTTAAAATATACTTCGAATCCGCCCATATGCCGTCCGTGTTTTGCATGGATCCAGTGCATCCACTGGGCGAAATCCCATATACCAGCCAGATTGATGCCCATACGGAACTCATCCGGGTATTTTGTGAGAGCGGTAAGGGTCATGTATCCACCGTAACTGAGTCCCCACACCCCGACTCTGGCTGCATCAATATAGGGCAGTTCCTTCAAGTAACGACCAGCACCTACCACATCCTTAATGTCGTCGACTCCCATCTTTCCGTATATGCCGTTGCGAAATTCCCTTCCGTATCCGATTCCGCCCCGGAAATTGACCATCAGCGTTGCATATCCCCGGTGGGCCAGGTACTGCGAAAAAGCATAGAACAGCGCATATGGTCTCGAGGGGTGGAAGCCCTCACGCATCTGCCGGATCGGGCCGCCGTGCACCCAGACTACTGCGGGATACGTCACTTCATCCTCGCCGGCCCCGGGAGGTGTGAACAGGTATCCGTGTATCTTCCAATCCTCGGCCCCCTCAAAAGTAACCTCCTGCGGGATGATATCCTTCTCATCAGTCCAGGTCTCCGGCTTGGTCTGTGTCAGCACCCGTAGGGTATCGGCTCCCTCCGATAGCTGCAGGTCATCGTTGACTTCCCCTGGGGCGAAATCCATCACCCACAGATCTGCGCTCCGGTGCTCATCGCAGTGAAGGAAGGCCAGACGTCCCTCGCAGTTTGGTGACCATTGTGGCTGAACGCTGGTGCCGGGCAGTTCTGTCAGCTGGTAGTTCGTGCGCTCATCCACATCGAGCAGCCACAGCTGGCGCCGGCCGCTGCCTGTTCTATTGGATGAGTAGCATACATAGTGCCCACCTGGTGCCCAGCAGGGTGTGTCGCCCATGTGGCCAAAGTCCTCGCACTCACCGAAGGTAAGCTGCTCCAGTTCCCCTTTGTCTGAAGGGTCATACAGGTATAGATGGGCCCATCCGTCGTCTTCTGTCAAGAACAGGATTCGTTCCCCGGCCGGCTCCGGCCACGCCCCCGAGACCCGAAGCGCACCAGGAGTGCCCTTGGCTTCCTGCCTGTAGACATCCTCGACCTGAACGTCCACCACAGAGGGTACGGCTATATTATTGCATGCAGCAATCTCAGCGTGTACACGCTGCACATGTTCCGGAAGCGTCGCGATATGGAAGGTTCGGACGGTGGGTTGCTGTTTGCTGACCGCAAAGAGAAATCTTCTATCATCCAACCAATCCACACCGGCACTCAACTCCGCCAGGCCTGTAGTACGCCACAGCAGCTGACCTTCCGAGCTTGCCACGCCGACGTGCAGTATCTTCTCCTCGTCACGGAAGCGAAAAAGAACCTTGGTGCCTTCCGGGGACCAGCAAAGTCCCTCCTGTAGTCCAAAGGCGCCCGGCATTACGTTCCCTTTTGGCAGTGACAGCGAGTATGTAGATCCGCTGATGTTTGAGTGGATCCAGAGGTCTCCCTCGCATATGAATCCGAAGTGTTCGCCGCTGGGCGAGTATGTGGGAGATTGTATCTTCCGGTTGCTCCGGGTGATTTCGTCAACGTCAAAGAGTTCGCCGTCCAGGATCACTCGGTGCAGGTTGCCGTCCTGTGCATACAGGAGCTCGCCACCTGTGGGATGCCAGCTGAAGTCCGAGACGCCGTGCTCGGCATCTGATAGCTGTGTAGTTCGGCCGGACCCCGGTTCGACGCACCAGAGATCAGCAACACCGCCGTCATCCAAAAGGTAGGCCAGATATCTGCCGTCAGGTGACCACCGCCATTTCTCCAGATATTGCAAATCCAAAACTTCCTGCAACGAAATCTTGTTCATTGATGTCCCCCCATCAAGCATTGCGGATGAATACGGATTCTATAATGCACCGGTATTCCCTGCACTACTGTAGAGAACTGCCATAGGGCGGTGGTGAGAACCATGTAGGTCTTTCACAGAAAACATGCAGAATTTGTCCTGAGTTCGACATATTTCAACAAATTCTGGAATGTGCATGTGATAAAATCCGTCATAGTTGCATTGTGAATGCAGAGTTTCCATAATAAGCCTTCCCAGTGCAACATAAATCCCATTCACCAGAAAGGAGAGCTGAATAGGAGATGAAGGAGTATGCTACATCAGCCGAGCAGAGAGTCCGGTTGCTGCAGAAGGTAGTTCGGGATACCAGCGAAGAGGGGGGTACCCGGACATACCGGTATGATCTGCTGGCCAACTGTGCTGAACGAGGGCGTGAATACGTAATTCGGGCCCACATGGCCAAGACAGGAGAGGAGGGGGAGCAATATCAAGAGGCCGCCAGCATTGTCCGGCCGATCTACGGTAGAGGATCGTGCGTCAGGGAGATCTTCCTCGACGTGGCCTATGCCGATCAACCCGTAGATCCGGTGCACCTGGGAGATGTGCTGCAGGATCGATGCGCCGAAACGGATATTGATGAGAGCAAGCTCCAGACAGATGAATCGCTCAGGGAATACTATCGATATGATAAGGAATGGAGAAGGAGCAATCGCTGACAGGCTAATTTGAGGCGTCGGACCTCTATTGGCTAGATATATACAGCTATACATACATGTCCAAGCTGCGGGTCATGGAGTGAATGAGGTTGGGCAACTCAGCTGCATGTAAGCCGAGTGAGCGGCACAGACTGTCGCCTGAGGGGGTTGCTCGGTGACAGTACATCGTGCGGCATGACTTGACCAACCTCATTATCTCTTGTTCATCTCCACAACCATGATCTCTGCGCGCCGAGAGCTGGCAAAAGACACACCATGAAAGAGCATCTGTACATCCCTGATGGCAGGGCGGGGCAGGGCCGCTGCACCGCTCATTGCCAGAGGTTGAGCCCTCACCAGGAGAATATATTGCGGGGAACCGGAGAGTTCGCGGGCACTGGCTGGCAGAATCATGGATATAGACAAGTCAGTCGCTATCTCGTTTTGCATGAAGAGCGGAGATATTATGCAAGGTAGCAGGCGATGGTTACTAAAGGTGTGGGCAGCGCTTCTCAGCAGCCAACAGCTGCAGGGATGCGTTATTGCTCGATCTTTCTGAAAGAGCACCTCACTAACTTCCGATAATAGATATTATGTTAACTAACAGCAAAAAACAAACACACGGCGCTCACGGGCTCTGCTGCATGGACTCCCCGATGATTTCCCAGGCTTCTGGAGTCTCCAGCCCCCGGCGCCATGCGGCCATACCAGCCAGATCATACTTGTGCACCAGCGACAGACGGGCTCGCAGTGAGTACTCGTCCTCTATCCAGATACGATGCTTCACCTCGTCATCTCCATCGTACTCCAGGTAGTGTTGACCTGTGGCCTCGTCCCACTCTATTTTGTCCTCCTTGTGAGCGAGGTTGCTCTGGAACCATTCCATGCCCACGGCACGAGTACTGAGGTCGGGAGAATCAGCATCCCCCTCTCTCGACTCTTCCCAGATTCGCATGTAAAACGGCACGCCCAGGATGAGCTGTTCTGCAGGTACTTCCTCGAGAACTCCGCGCAGGCCGCGCTCTGTCCAGGGCAGTGTGGCTACGGAGCCTGCCTCCGCCGATCCCGCTGTGTGTTGGTCGTATGCCATGAGTATTATGTAGTCCGCCGCACGGGCGAGACCGGCCCGGTCATAACAGAGAGACCATGTCGGGCTGGTGGAGATTGTGGTCACATCCACAGAAATGGTAAGACCTAAGGGGCGCGCCAGGGCTGAGAGCTCATGTACGAACTGGGTGAAGCGGTCACGGTCCTCCTGGTACATGTTTTCAAAGTCAACGTTTATTCCGTCGAGGTTGTACATCCGCGCATAGTGCAGCAGTTGACGAATCACATTTCGCCTGGCCTCCCGATCATGTAGTACCTTGTTTGTCAGTTCCGGATCAAATGAATTAGAGACCAGTGCCCACACTTTCATGTCTTGAGAATGCGCCCAGCTCACGTATCCTGAATCGGCCAGATTATTGAGTTTCCCGTCCTCGCTGGCCAGGTGAAACCAGGTCGGCGATATGACGTTAACCTTCGGGACTGGATCGATATCTCTGGGATTGGGTGTGCGGTAGGTTACCTGTTCCCAGACCAGGCTGATAAGCTCCCCGGAGTCAGGCAATGTATGTTTGCTCCACTCTTCCGTCATGGCCGGAAGCCCCTCCTCCTGTATCATTTCTGCATTATATTCCGGATCCCGAACTATTGTTGTCCCCGTTATTTCTGCCGCAGTAACCGGGATATAACCGCTCACCCCCTGGTATGAGATTTCGTACCAGCCAGATGCTTCGCCCCGCACCTCTACCGTATCATCGGCTGACAGATGGAACAGGATCGGAGCCCGCTCAGTCGGTTCGGTTCGCATCGGGATCGAATCCTCATCGATCCAACGTCTGCTGATGCGCCGAATAATCGAATTCACCGCACTCCACGCCGTATCCTCGGGCGGCCTCATCTGGCGAACGGTGGCTTCGACTACCGGTTCTCCGCTGTACTTCACGGAAACTCTATTTGTCTTCCGGTGGTGCTCAAATACCACACCCATCAGTTCTGCGAAGTCCGCACAGATGTATATACCGTCGTCCAGTTCGTAGGTCGGTGCCGCCAACTCGGTGGGTTTATCATTGATCCAGGCGTATTCTTCTCCCACGCGCGTCTCAAGCAGCACATCGTGGATCGGCCAGACCAGGAAGACATCTCCTTCATGGTCTGTCTCCACATACACTGGTGCATCGGAGTATTCCTGAAGGAACTCAACCGGTAGCAGTAGATCATCATCGGACGTGAAGACTGGACGCACGTCTTCCGCCAGTGGTTCCCCGTCCACGACGAACTGGGGAAGCTCCGTATCGAGAGCCACAACATCAGTGCTGGCCTGCAGCACCCAAGCAGCGACCAGGACGCCGGCCGTCAGCAAAATAACCGTCGCGGCCAGATACGCGAACAGGGCTCGCCCATAAGGACTCCATGATCTGGATCTGGATGATTTTTTTGGCTCCCTTGTTCGCGCCATAAGGTGAACGCATCGGTCCTTTCCTTGTGATTGAGTGCCGGTGCATCTTCCCCTTATTCAACACTGATGTGACCATGTCCTTCGCCGACAGTTGTCATTGTGTGGATGCGAAGAAGCTGCATGATGCTTGACGAATAGAATTAAGCATACCTTTTCCCTCGGGGTGACAGAATATCGTCCAGAGGGACCAAAAATCAAGACGGGGTGATGCAGTTGGAGCGTCGACGACCGGGAGCTGAACAGCATCACGAAATCGACAAGAAAGGTGCGATGTCGGATGCCTCGGAGATAATCGATGATTCCGCCATTGATCCTGAGTTCATTGACAGACCGTACGGACTCGTTTTCCTTAGAGGACCAGCTGCTCGACATACGCGAGGATCGAGTGCAGGACAGTACCTGCTGCAGCGAAGGCAATAGGTCAACAATTCGGGTCAAACGATGCTGGCAAATACCCACCTCTGGATCCTGCCCTTGACATGGAACATATGTTCGCATATCCTGAGAGTGAAACAGAACATGTGTTCGGGGCAGGTGAATTTCATTGAATATCCGTTATGTATCCCATTATCTCCTGGTGTTTTTGGCTCTGGCATTCATTTTCAGCGTTATGGCCCTTCCACGATCCATCGGGGCGACAGGCGATGAGCTGCAGCCGGAAGACTACGAGTATACGGAGGTAACCGTCAATCAGGGCGATACACTCTGGAGCATTGCCGTCAACTCATGCCCTGACAGCCTGGATACCTCCCGGGCAGTGGTCTTGATAAAGGAAGTAAACAACCTGTCTAACTGTGTTATTCAACCAGGTCAGAGGCTCTTTGTTCCCAGTGAAAACCTGACAGACTAGGTAAAACATCAAGCTGCACCGGTGAGCCGAACATACGTTTGATGGTCCGCCATGCATGTGATATGATGGCAACGATTTGGAGAGGAGATGGCCATAATGACCGAGCTTACAGACCGACAGCAGGACATTTACCAGTTCATTGCTGACAGCGTCCGCCAAAAAGGCTATCCCCCTACCGTTCGCGAGATCTGCAAAGCGGTGGGTCTCCGCTCACCTTCGACAGTGCACAGCCATCTAGCCAGTTTGGAAAACAAGGGATACATCAAACGCGATCGGGCAAAAGGTAGGGCAATCGAGATTCTGGCAGAAGAAGAGACCACCGCGCACGAGCTCCCCCGAGAGGATGTCGTTTCCCTTCCACTCGTCGGTCGGGTAACGGCTGGCGAGCCGATTCTTGCGGTTGAAAACGTTGAGGAACAGATTCCCCTTCCACGGCAAATTGTCCGGGGTGCGGCTGATGATGGATTCCTCCTGCGCGTGAGCGGGCAGAGCATGATAAATGCCGGCATATTCGATGGAGATTACGTGATTGTCAGGCGCCAACAGACCGCCCGGGACGGAGATATTGTCGTCGCACTGGTTGATGAAGAGGACGCCACGGTAAAGCGATTCTACAAGGAGAAAGATCACGTCAGGCTGCAGCCGGAGAATGAGCATATGGATCCGATCACTACTCGAAATGTCCAGGTGCTGGGGGTAGTGGTGGGAATTCTCCGCGCGCTTTAGATACCGTCTTATCGACATTGAGCCTGTCTGAGAGGGCCGGCTACCTTTGCCTGAGGGTGATCAGGGCAATTTCCGGCCGGCACATGAACCGCACTGATACAGCGCTTTCCCCCAGGCCTGCATTGATGATCATTGTTGTCGCTTCCTTCGTGAAAACACCGCGGTCGTATTCGGGAAGAAGATCCTGCCCGGGTATATATACCGCACCAACAATGGGTAGTCGCACCTGACCTCCATGAGTATGTCCCACCAAGACGACGTCAATTTCTTCTTCAACCGCGCGACCGTAGATGGCCGGCGCGTGTGCAAGCAGTACTGCCGGCAAGTCATCGGTGACGTGCTTCAGTGCTGCATCCAATCTTGCCAGCCCCAGAGAGGGATCATCAACACCAATTAACCATATATGTTCATCTTCCCTGTTGACTCTGACAGCCCTGTTGTCCAGTATATCGACCCCGAGGCCTGTCAGGGCATCTCGCAGCTGGCGGTAGCCCGTAGCGTGATCATGATTGCCGGCCACGAAATAGATTTCCGCGTCGTCCAATCCGTGAACCAGCTCCATGGCCGGTGCAAGGGTTGGGTTTCGGCGATCGACCACGTCACCGGTAATGGCAATGATGTCGTACTCGTATTGAGAGATCAACCGGATCAGATCCCGCTGCTCCTCCCCGAATTGCTTACTGTGAAGATCTGTGAAGTGTAGGACTGTGAAGCCGTCAAATGCAGCAGGAAGATCCGGTACCTCGACTGTATACTGTCTGATTGCAACGCTGTAGGCGCGCGGGTGAAAGTGTACAGCGAGTAATATGAGGCCGACGATGGCAGCACCTATGAGTACCGGCTTCATCTAGTTCCCCCTCAGCATACCGGGTGATTCAGGTGAGCTCATTTCCGCTGCACCCCTCTGCAATGCGCCTGGTCTCATGCCAGCGGCAGGCATGCTCAGTACGCCCCCAGGTAGCGACGCACCTCCCACTCGTGGATCTGACTGCGGTATTCTTCCCATTCAATGCGCTTCGCTTGCATGAACCGGTCGCTCACGTGCTGCGTCAGCGTATCAAGGACCAGTTCATTGTCCTGCAGGTGACGGAGAGCCTGGTGCAGTGATTTGGGAAGAGCTCCGATGTCCTTTTTCCTGCGCTCCTGTGCATCCATATCGTATATATTATCGTTGATCGGCTCACAAAGCGGCATTTCCTTGCTGATTCCGTCCAGGCCGGCGGCAAATGTGACTGCCAGGGCGAGATAAGGATTGCAGGATGGATCCGGACTGCGCAGCTCTACTCGGGTACCTTCTCCCCTGCGGGCCGGAATGCGGATCAGGGGACTTCTATTGCCCATGGACCAGGCTATGTGAACGGGTGCTTCAAAGCCCGATACCAGTCTCTTGTACGAATTAACCAGAGGATTGGTTATTGCGGTGAAGCCACGGCAGTGATGCATGAGACCGGCTATGAAGTGTCGGCAGGCACCGCTCAGGCCATCCGCATCCTCCGGCTCGTAAAAGGCGTTTATGTCTTCGCGGAACAGGGACATGTGGACATGCATACCCGATCCGGCTATGCCGAATTTGGGCTTGGGCATGAAGGTAGCGTGTAAATTATGCTGTAGTGCCACGGTGCGCACTACAAAGCGAAATGTAGCGATCTGATCCGCTGTGGTTAGCGCATCCGCGTACTTGAAATCGATTTCATGTTGGGCTGGGGCAGCCTCGTGATGTGACGCTTCAATTTCGAAATTCATGTCGATCAAAGCTTTCACCATGTCCTGCCTGGCAGCCTCGCCGCGATCAAGTGGGGGCATATCAAAATAGCCGGCCTGGTCGTGACTGTCCAGCGTGGGAGATCCGTCTGCCTTGCGCATAAACAGAAAGAATTCCGGCTCGGGTCCTGCGAACAGTTCATAGCCCAGTCTGCGACCATCTGCCATCACTCGTTCCAGAATGGTGCGCGGGCAGCCCTCGAACGGTTCTCCGTCCGGCCACGTTATGTTGCACATGAGTCGGGCGATACGTGCCCGGTCATCAGACTGCCAGGGAAAAACTGCGAAGCTGCCGGGGTCGGGCTGGAGCAGCATATCGGACTCCTCGATGCGGACGAAGCCCTCGATTGATCCGCCGTCAAAAGATATATTCGCGTCTAGCGCCTTGGGTAGCTGCTCGACTGGTATGGTCACATTTTTAACCGCTCCCAGGATGTCGGTAAACTGTAGCTTTATGAACTGGATATTCTCCTCTTCACAGCGCTGCAGCACCTGTTCCTTCCCGGCAGAATTGTGGTCTTCTCTAATCATGCCGCTGATCACCTTCCTGTTCTTCGCTATCCACCCTGTCGAGACGGGCAGTGGCCTGCCGTGCCATCGATTCATTAATTGATACTTCAACTCTGACTCCATCATCCGTGTATTTTTCGGATATGACATCTGCGCACCGGTGCAGCTCGTCCAGAACATCCATTTTGGAGTAAGGAATTGCAAAAGTGGTCCTGACTCGCGTACGTTCAATGAGTTCACTCATCAGCTCCCGCAGTTCCGCAAGGTGAATGCCATGAAGTGCCGAGATGGTGATGGGGTTGGACAGCTGTTTCGTCTGCTCGGAGGTCGGCCTCTTCTCGGCCGCGTCCAGCTTGTTAAGTACCGTGATCGTCTCCTTACCCTCCGCACCCAGCTCGTGCAGGACCCTGAGCACCGAATCGACACGGCGCATCCAGTCGTCATGCGAAATATCGACCACATGCATTATGTAGTCTGCCCCGGTGATCTCCTCCAGTGTAGCCCGGAATGCAGCCATGAGCTGTGCCGGCAGGTCCTGAATAAAGCCAACCGTGTCGATCATGCAGGCCTCTACCGAGTGAGGCAATTTGATCTGACGCACAAGGGGATCTAAAGTGGCAAACAGTTTGTCTTCTGTGAACTGACCTGCATCGGTAAGACGATTGAGAAGTGTCGACTTTCCGGCATTGGTGTAACCGACCAGGGCAAATGTGGGAGTGGCCCTGGTGCGTCTTCTGTCCCGCATTCTCTGCCTGTGTCTGCGCACATCAACTATTCTCCGGCGTAGATCCGTCATACGCCGCCTGACCCGCCGGCGATCAGTTTCCAGTTTAGTTTCTCCCGGTCCCCGGGTGCCGATTCCCCCGGCCAGCCGTGACATCTGCTCACCCATTCCCGTCAGGCGGGGAAGAATATAGGTCAGTTGGGCCAGCTCAACCTGCAGCTTACCTTCCTTGCTCTGTGCCCGCTGCGCAAATATATCAAGTATGAGACGGGTGCGATCGATAACCTTTAGCTTCATCATGTCTTCCAGCTCGGCCTGCTGACCAGCACTCAGCTCGTGGTTGAATATGACCGCATCCAGCTGCAGATCTTCGGCCGTCTCTGCTATCTCCCGGACCTTTCCCCGACCAATAAAAGTTGCCGGGTCCGGTCTGCCGCGTGACTGCGTAAATTCGGTCACCACAGTACCGCCAGCCGTGCGAATCAACTCCTGCAATTCAGTTCGTCGGGTGGTAAGATCATCGTCCTGGTAATCGCTTATCAAATCATCGAGAAGGAGAGTCACTGCAGCCACCCGTTCGTCTCTGCGCATCGGTCCCTGTTCATCCAGATATTTCAATCAAAATCCCCCACTTTCACCACCTCGTACATCCTCAACGCAAATTATATCACACGAGGCGGTTCGGCGAGGCAGGTCTGGGTGACAAAGCCAGGTTTGAGATGCCGACTTGCTGTCTTGCTGTCCATTGCGCGCGGTGCTACGTCCAGTCGGACACAGAAGGTGATCTGTATTTTCTTACTGACCGAGCCGTCTTTCCGCCAGGTGTCGGAACAGCCCGCCAATTCCGTCACCTCTCCGGGCCGAAAGAGGCAAGACCACTGCTCCAGAACATGCTTTCTGTATGTTGGCATGACCAACTCGTGACCAGGGCAGATCCATCTTGTTGGCGGCCACAATGTAGACAGGTGAGTTCAGTTTTCCATTGCGCACCCGCTCAGTCCGGCGACGCAGGACAGGCAGGAAGCGATCAATCCAACTTGCATGCTCCCTGTTTGGCCTCTGTACCCCATTCTGAGATCTCCGCAGCTTGGGCCAGTCGGCATGCATGATCAAGTGATGGATGGCTCTGTCTACCCTGTACAGTCCGGCCCGCCCCCCGAGCCGCCCCACTCTCGAGGCATCGATTACATGAATCACCGCATCACAGGAAATGAGCAGGCGTAAAGTTGCGGCACCGGCAGCCTGGATCCCGGGAGTCTGTACACTGTCGTGCAGGGCCGGAGTATCGATAAGTGTCCATTCATCACTGCCGGCCCCTGTCCCACCCTTATAAGGCATGCGGATATGTCCGCTGTACATGCGGGAATTGCTCCTGGACCGGCTGTGCGTCTGAGCCGCATCCGGATCAGCTTTTGTCATTTTACACATGCGCCAGAACAGAAGGGTTTTCCCGCACCCGGTTGCCCCGACGATTGCACATTTTCTCGTCAATGAATGATCTCCTCAAAATCCTCAGCATGCAGGGTCAATAGCTCGCTTCGGGTGGGATTGGAGTTATTCATCAAGCGGACTGCCTGCCTGCGCATCGCCCGCTCCAGCAGGTTGCGCATCGAACGCGCGTTACCCCTGCCCCACTCTCCCCCCTGCAGCCCACCGGCGACGGTCCTGAGTGCGTCCTGCCCGCCGCTGGACAGCTGGTACTGACGTTCCCGCAGCATCAGTTCGGCTATCCGAACCAGCTCATCGGCCGAATAGTCAGGGAATGTCAGGTGCGCCGCGAACCGCGAGCGAAGCCCGGGATTCTGCGTCAGGAACCATTCCATCTCTTGCGTATAACCTGCGAGGATCAACACGAACTCGTCGCGGCGGTCCTCCATTGCTTTGACCAGTGCGTCGATCGCTTCCTTTCCAAAGTCTCTTTCACCGCCCCGAGCCAGCGAGTAGGCCTCGTCTATGAACAGGACTCCACCGATGGCTGCCTTCACCTTCTTGCGCATTTTCTGGGCGGTGTGACCGATGTACTCGCCGACGATGTCAGCTCGCTCGGCCTCTACCAAATGCCCTCTCTCCAACACACCAATGTCATGGAAGATCTCGGCGAGAATTCGTGCCACAGTGGTTTTCCCCGTGCCCGGGTTCCCCGAGAACACGCTGTGCAGCATCAACGGCTGAGATGCAAGGTCCATCTGGCTCCTTCTCTGCTGGATGTGTGCGTAAGCCACCACCTCGCGAATAGCTTCTTTGATCTGTCCCAGTCCCACCAAGCTGGAAAGCTTCTGCAGTCCCCTCCTGCCCTGTTGGACGGACATGGTGGGATTGGAGCTGCGCCGCTCTGTCGCGGTGACTTTCGAATCGTCGCCTGTATCAGGTTCAACTGAGAAGCCGTCAGCCAGATGCGACATAGCGGTCACAGCTGAGATGTGGCCCTCTTCCAGCCATCTTATCACTTCACGTGTGCTCCGGGGTTGACTCGAATTCTGCGACATGGCCCCTCCCCCAGCTGATCACTTTCAGAGCGGCCGGGAGAATTTTCGCCACAGGCCGGTCCGCTCGATGCGCTCGTCTATCACCGAACTGTCTGTGGTGTAGAGATTTTTCTTGCGCAGTCTCTCAAACAGCACGGACCCGGCAAGAGTCTGGCTTTCGGCCAGACCCTCCGGTGTCAACAGAGCCTCACAACCTCTGGCCAGCAGTTCGCCGATGGCCGTGTCCGTGCTCATCTCGAGCAGCTCACGGTTTCGCAGGTAGCGAGCGGCGTTGTGCCCGGCAAGCATGCCGGTGACTATGGCTTCAGTGTGCCCGACGTATACTCCCGCCTTTTCGCCTGCACAGAATAGATTTGGCCGGCCGTTGACCTGCAGGACGTGGTTTCGTGGGGCTATCGCTGTGAAACGAATGGAATTGCCCTTGCCCCCTGCATAAGGATCCTCAAACCGGGCATTTTCGAAACCCTCAATTGTGCGCAGCTGATCCAGCGGGAAATAGGATGTCATCAGCTTCACGTGGCCGGTGTCAAGTAGAACGATATTGTCTGCATACTCCGGCAGGGCGTACTGCTGACACGGCTTGCTCGCCAGCTTTTCCAGCTGGGTGAGCTCCTCGGGCAGCGGCACTATGGCCACCCCGGATTCATCCAGCGTGCGGATGAGGCCAGGCGAGAGGGATTCCCGGTTCAGCTTGCCTGAACCACTCATCGCACCGGGCAGATCCGGACCTTTCGTGGCCATCAGCTCGCGTACCCCACTGCGGCCGGTAATGCTGACCCGCCCACCGAAGGCCGGACAGCGTTGGATGCACATGACGCATCCGTTTCCGTGGCGGACACAGGCACCCATCGGTCCGGAGGTTCCGGTGGCATCCACGAAGACATCCCCCAGAATCACATCTCCATCCTCATCCACCAATGCCGATAGACTGTCTTCATTCATCGTCAGGCCCACGATACGACGCATGGTCTGAATGTCAACGCCGGCGTCTGTCAGGTGCTCCCGGACCAGGGGTTCCACCTTTGCTACATCGTAGAGACTCGCGTGAGAGTGTCCGGGAAATTTTACATCCACGTGGCGGGCAACCTCGTCTGTTGCCTGGAAAAGCTCACCTCCCCCTCCCATGCGGAGTGCCTCCTCCGCTGCAGTGTAACGGCCGTTATTCCGCATGATTCCGCCCACGAGGCCGGCACCCAGAAGCATATCGGTCTTTTCAAATAAGCGCGTCTCAGCTCCGGCCATCGCGGCGGAGAGCGCTGCTGCGCACCCGGCCCATCCTCCCCCGACAATGATGACTGTACGTCCCGTCATCTGCTATCCCTCTCTCCCTTCCAATCGCCCGACCAGAAAACATCCTCGGGAGCAATGTCGGCCCGGCAGCCGCGCAGCTCACTGCCATCGCGCCGGATCACTGTGCAGGCTCCGCACCACCCGGCTGCACACACCATGATGCGGTTATTTGATGCGACCCAGAGTCTATCTCGCTGGAGTGCGGCCCCCACTTTGATATGCAGGTGGTCACTACCCAGGCTGATCACCAAAGGTGCGCTCGATGAACTGATAATCCCGGCAGTGCTTTGGTGCCTACATCCAGCAATTTCGGCATCGAGACGGATCAGCGACAGACTACCAGCAAATTCAGGCAACGCCTGCACAACATATGCTGCGCCGTCCATTCCAGGATCGAGAGCTATCTGAACGGAGCAATTGTTGTCATTGAGCCTGCGCAGGATGTTTGGAAGAAGGGATTGCCCGGTTCCCGAAGTCAGTATGAGGGCATCACAGTCCACAGCCCTGTTCAGCCGTCGCACGCCCAGCAGACCAGAACGATATGGGCCGGCAACCTCCCAGGTTTTCAGGTGCCGGGCCAGCTGCTGGGTCTTGGGACCACGCTCACGATAGACTATAGTGCTCAGCTCACCGGAAGAGGCGACACTGAATACGGCCATTGGACATGCCCATGTTTCCTCAGATCCGGGCGGCTTTACCATCAGGAAGCTTCCCGGCTGACGTAATTCAGCGCTCCAGTGCCGGGGCGTATGGACAGTTACACAGTGCAGCCCTGCGGCAGTGGATTTCTCTGATTTTATCGGTGCGCGAATATAACGACGGGTGTGAGCCTGATCGCCCCGACTGTACGAATCATAGACGCACACCCCACCCCAGGCGCAGGCATCACAGTCCTGCTCACCCCGCAGCACGGGGCAGGCGATGCACTGACCTGCGTCGGCGAGGAAGCACGGACATGATTCGGAGCCGGTATCGTGACAGCGTGTGTCGTAGATTTCCTTTTCCCGAGGCACAAGGAATCCCCCCATTTCAACCTGCGAAGCGGATGCAGTATCAAGGTATGAAATGTGCGGGGATCCTGTGTGTCGCTGAGTGGAAGGTCAGGTGGTTATTCTTCTATACCGCGCCGTGCAGAGAGACCTTTCGTCCAGTAATGCTTTATCTCACGCATCTCGGTCACCAGGTCGGCAATATCCACGACAGAATCCGGTGCCCTCCGGCCCGTCAGCACCAGCTCTACACCGTCCGGGCGCATGCGGATGAGATCCAGAACATCATCCTCTGCAACCAACTCGTAATACAACGCCATGTTAATCTCATCAAGAATGACTACATCGTGGGAATGATCGGCAAATGCCCTGCGCGCTCTCTGCAGACCTTCCTCTGCCTGTTCCACGAGTTCGGGAGGAGGTAATCCCGGGGGGAAAACTGCCACATCTTCAACGTCGGCCCGTGTGCTCTCGTCGAGCTGGTCCTCGTGGGCCACAAAATATGGTTTACCCACCTGAATGATGGTCAGGCGAGGTTCCAGGTGCCTGGCGCTCAGATGCTCACCGTAACCCCACCGTTTCATGAACTGAATAATCAAAACATTGAGATTCCGTCCCACTGCACGTAGTGCCAGCCCCAGAGCCGCTGTCGTCTTCCCCTTGCCGTCTCCGGTGTAAACATGAGTTGCACCTGGACCCAGATTGTTCGACTTCGCCATGGGTTCCTCCCGCCAGCTTTTATTCATTACCTTCCAGCTTGGCTCGTACCTCTGTGTAACGATCAACGAAGGCCTCTATAAGATCCTGGTTGCGAGTGAGAGCTCCCACCCATGTGTCGAGGAAATCGCGCCCATCAGGGGTTACATGGTAGACCTTGCGGGCTGGTCCACTGCCCGTTGTGTCCCAGCTGGACTCTATGAAGTTGTCAGCCTCCAGTTTCTGCAGATTGCGATAGATGCCGCCCGGGTCAGCGTCCGCCTGCCCCAGCTCACTGAGACGCCGAGTGAGCTCGTACCCATGGCTGGGCTCCTCCAGCAAGAGGAGTAGGAGTGTCGGCTGGATGAAGCCCTGCAGCAGCGCTCCCTGCCCTGGATGATGACAGAGACAATCTTCATGACTGTGCCCATTTTTGCATCTCATCCGAATCGCCCCCATTTGTGACTCACAAATACCACCTGTATCGTAGTACTACCCTGCTCCGACGTCAATGTCGACCCCGTCTTCTTCCGGCCGGATTGGCTGTGTTATCCCTTCTTCGCCTTATCCGCCGCATAACGACGTAGCCCGCGCACCCGGCCAGCAGGAATATGCCCGAGATAGGCCACACCAGAAGGGAGACAGTCCGGATTTCGACCTGCCTGCCGGCAGATCCTGCGTACAGCTCGGGTACCTCTGGCACACCTGTGTCTCCCGCTGGCATGGACTGAAGATAGTCTGCCACTGCTCGCCATCCGGTCAGTGGCTCTCCCCGGACGTCAATGATTCGCGCATTCAAGTCCTGTATGGGATGGCCCGTAGAGTCCCTGGGTTTGATTTCGAGACGTGGCAGCATATCTCCGACCATGGGAATGAATGACGCCACAAAAGTATCTGCTACCACATGATAGAGATCTTCATCTCCCCGCTTCAGCGGCTCAAAGAAATCGTCACTCATTTTCGGATCATCTCCCAGGTACCTCTCGGCCTCCAGAACGGCACGATATGTGGGCAGTGGCTGGTCCACAACGGGAAGCTGCAGGAGGATCGCCCGCCCGGGATCGTAGCTGAACCGCAGTCCGGAGACCTGAAGGAAGAAGGCGTCCCCCATTATCTGTGACAGAAGATGAGAGATCTCCAGAACCCGTCGCACCTCGTCCCCGGTGAGGTAAATGGACACCAGCGGGTATCCCGGCTCATCCTGGGGACCGTGACCCATTCCCATTGTGGACAGGACTTCATACAGGGACAGCTGGCCGCGCGTCTCCTCCCTGTTTCCCGGAAGCAGAGGACCGCGTATCTGGCCGTTAGCCTGGAAGGCGAAATCCACCCTGTCTCCCGTTCTTTGCTGCACAGACCAGCGGAATGCATCTGCTATGAGGTTTCCATACGGCGTCTCTTTCTTTTTCGGCAGATTACTGATCTCATCACTGCTATAAGCGACAACCTGCAGGAGATCATCGTAGATGCCGTCGGTGTTCTGCGCCAGGGTACGATTCACCGCCTCAGTATATTGGGCGATACGGGATTCAATGTCGGGGCAGGGCTCTATATCATCATCAATGGGAAGCAGGTGAGGGTGGCTCGGTTCATCGTCTCGAATGGTGAGACTGTCCTCTCTCGCATCATAGGTCAACTGCAGGCACCC
>PWGR01000080.1 GCA_003554565.1 Clostridia bacterium | reverse complement strand
CCGTCGGCATGTCGGGTCTTCCGCTCGATGCAGCCGTTGAGGTGGAGATGGTCGTAGAATTCGAATGAGCTGGCAAGGCATATGATCGCAGGTTGTAAAGAGCGGCTGCCCGGGGCCAAGTATATCCCGGCCCCGGGCAGGATAAGCATCTACTGAACCCGGATCGTGATTCCCGGCTGGCTCCTCCATGCCTGCGCACTTTTCCCGGTCATTGTCAGGAGCCCCGGTTATTGTGCATTCCTATCGGGTCACCCCAGATGAACATGTCACTGACCTTAGTGGCGGCCAGCAAATATTTGCTTAGTGCAAATATGACAGTGTATCGATCGAAGTTGGAAGTGGATGCTGTTTGTTGAGTTGACTTCACCGTGATTGACAACAAAGTGTGTGTAAGTGTGTCTTTGCAGTTTCTCTGCCCTGGAGATTGCATCCTGCAGCACGGTCTGCGCAGAAAGCCGCAGTCCCCCACTGCAACAGACCAGTCCTGCCCTCAATTCATCGGCACCATACAAGGCATGCATGATGCATAATCATGCAAAGATGACTTATTTCTGGATGCAGATGGCGCAGGAGTTAGTCTTTTCTGCAGCGAATAAGGGGAAGATTCGGTTCGTTGCCGGAGAGTACCTCAAGTTCTGAGAGCCATTTTCGGGCGAGATGAAGCTACTGGCTTCCCGGCAAGAAGATCCGACAGAAAAGCGAAGAGACTCAAATACCCAGGAGGGGGCGAAATTATGTCAAAGATTGCTGGAGTATCCTGGCAGGGCATGGCGCTGCTTTTGGCTGTGCTTACCCTGCTGGCTCTGGGAGCGGCCTGTGCAGAGGATGCTGACCCGGATGAACCTGACGTGGTTGATCACCCGGAGCTGGTCGTAGCTATTGCCGGAGAGATCCAGGGAACGGACCCGCAGCAGGTTACAACGACGGTGGATCTGGTGCACACATTGATCACCACTCCTCCCGTAAGCATGGGGCTGAACAACGATGAGCTGCTGCCGTTCGGAGGTCAGGACGTCGAAATATCGGATGACGGCCTAAAGATGCGAATCACCTTCGACCCCGAGCGTACCTTCCACAACGGTGTGCCTGCGACCGCGGAAGCCTGGGAGGACTCCGTTGAATGCTATATTGATATAAGCCCATACGCTTTTGACTACGATCCGGTTGAAGAAATCACCATAGAAGATGATACCGCTGTTGTCACCCTGTCTGAGCCCGGCCCTGGTATGCTGGTGGTGCTGTCCAGCTCCTATGCCGGTGCAGTTGAGGCCATGGCTGCCGAGGAGATGGGCGAAGAGGAGTTCGACAGGGCGACCATAGGATGCGGGCCCTATAAGGTAGATGAATGGGTAGATGGTTCACACATAACCATGGTTCGTAATGATGACTATTTCGATTATCTCCCCTTTGTTGATAATAACGAGGCTTTTGCCTTCGACAAGATCACCGTTCGTTTTATCCCCGAAGGTTTCACGCGGGTCAGCGAGATTCGCGCCGGAAACGTCGACCTCATTACTGGTGTACCCAGTGAATCTCTCGAGGTGCTGGAGGAAGATCCCGATGTACAGGTACACGATTACTTGAACTCGAATGTGCGCTATACCCAGATGAACACGAAAAGATTCCCGACGGAAGACTACAGTGTCAGGATGGCCATTGCTCTGGCGCTTGACCGCGATGAGCTGAAAGACGGTGTGGATGACGTGATTCAACCGGTGTTCGGCCTCGTGGGGCCGGCGATGGTCAGGCATCATGAGGAGACCGAGCTGCAGCTGCAGGAGGAGTATGCTCACGACCTCGACAGAGCCAAGCAGCTTCTCGAGAATGCGGGCTGGGAGGAAGGCCCGGACGGTGTGCGGGTGAAGGATGGCGAGGAGCTGACCTTTGAGTTTGCCTTCAGCGGAGACAACCCTATAGATGTGCGCGCCGCTCCAATAATTCAGAGCCAGCTGGACAGAATCGGCGTGGACCTGCAGCTGCGCGAATATGACGGCCGTTACCTGCGGGACCTGGTGGAAGAACGTGACTTCGATATGATACTCAGCAACTGGTCCTGGCTCGATCCAGGTGGAGTATGGCCGGCCAGTTTGCGGGAGGGAGCGGCCCTGGCTCCATGGTCGCACCCGGAAGTCGAAGAGATTCTTGACCGGGCCGTGTTTGAGCCGGATGATGATGAGGGCGCGCGAATCTGGGGAGAACTCTCTGAACGCATATGGGAGGATGTTCCCTTCGTGCCGCTGTGGAGTGATCGGTTGTTTGTTGCTACCCGGTCCAACGTAAGCGGACTGCACATGAGCGTCAGCGGTTCCATGTTCCTGCATGATCTCGACTTCGAGGACTGATCACCGTGCGGTACACTGGTTGGGCCGAACATCTGCATAGTGAAGTCGACGCCATCGTTGGCGAATATGTGTCATCAGGGTCGCCGGGCCTGGCCCTGCTCCTCGCGCGCGACGACGAGATCCTGGTGCAGCGTGGATATGGCCTGGCCGATGTTGAGGAGCGGGTGCCGGTGACTGCCGGTACCTGCTTCATAATCGCCTCGGTATCCAAGCAGTTCACAGCTGCGGCGGTGATGCTTCTGCGGCTGGAGGGGAAACTGGAATATGATGAGCCTATCTCGCGCTTTTTCCCTGGTTTTCCTTCCTGGAAGGATCGCATCACCATTCGGCATATGCTGACACATACATCAGGTATCCCGGACTATCTTACGAGTGAGTTCTGGGATGAAGCCACAGGCGGCGACTTTACCCTGGATGATGTCCTGCAGCGGATCTGTGGGTATGAAGCTCTCGAGTTTACCCCCGGTGCCCATTTCAGCTATTCTAACTCGGGTTACGTTATCCTGGGCCGAATTGTTGAAGTTGCCTCCGGGAAGACCTTCTCTGCCTTTATGCGGGACAGAATTTTCCGCCCGCTGGGCATGCGGGATACCCTGGTCGGCGAGAGATCGACTCATTATCCGGGCCAGGCGGTCGGCTATTTTCGCAGAGAGGGGAGCGAGGAATTCGGGCGGGCTCCCCACAACCTCTCGGTTGTGGGCTGGGCGGACGGGAACATAATATCGACTGTGGGTGATCTGTATCGCTGGGATCAGGCACTGTACGGTGAAGAGTTTCTGCCGCATAGCATGCTGGATGAGGCTTTCACCCCGGTCAACGCTGGGGATCCCGCGTTTCCCCGTTATGGATTTGGCTGGATAGTACATGAGCGCCGGGGAGTGCCGGAGATCTGGCATGCGGGAAGCACTCTTGGCTACAATGCCTGGCTCTCTCGCTTTCCGGGGCAGCACGCACTGATCGCTGTGTTGAGCAACGCCGATAGGTTGGATCCGCACCGTGACCTGGTCGGCGCCCTGACTGAGCTGCTTCTGGGCGATGAGATGATTCCCGTTCCGGCAGAGATCCGTGTCGGTGCCTGTGCTGTTGAGGAAGCGGCGGGCAGATACATTCCCGCCCTGGCGACGGCTCGGCAGCAGGCTGAAGTGGTGCTGCAGGCTGTTGGAGATAGTCGACTACGGGTAACAGAAGGGTCGGATTTCTTCCCGGGCTTATCGCTGGTATCAATTTCTGAAGATGCCTTCCGGGCAGATAACAGCTCTGATCACTACATGTATTTTTCCCGCGGAGACAGCTCAGGAGCAATAGAGCGCATGCGCTACTGCGCTAACGGATCAGTTTACAATTTTGTGAGGGCTTAGGGTGAGTTGATATGGCTGCTTACGCGTTGCAGAAACTGGGGATCGGAATCCTTACGGTTTTGACGGTGACGGTGGTGTTGTTTCTGATCATGCACTCGATGCCAGGTGACCCGATCCGGATGATTGCCGACCCCCGCATGCCGCAGGAGCAGATAGATATTCTCAGGGCGCGCTGGGGCCTGGATCAACCGCTTTACGTGCAGTATTTCACCTGGCTTTTTCGCATTGTGCGCGGGGATTTTGGAACCTCCATAACCACCCGCCAGCCCGTGATGTACCTGGTTTCCACCCGGCTGCCGTATACTCTGGTGCTCGCGGTCAGTGCACTGGTGCTCCGCTACATAATCGGCATTGCCCTCGGTCTCGCTGTGGCCATTGGGCGGGGCTCGTGGATGGACCGGATTCTCGTGGTCAGTTCCACTGCTCTGCGATCGGTGCCGCCGTTCTGGCTGGGGATACTTCTCATCGTTCTTTTTTCCGTTACCTGGCGCATTTTTCCCATATCAGGTTATGTAGGGCCAAAATCCATTGTGCTGCCGTTGATGAGCCTGATGCTTCCCCCTATCGCCGATACGATGCGTCTGACTCGCTCAGAGGTACTGGAGGTGATGCGTGAGCAGTACGTTACCACAGCGCACTCCAAGGGCCTGCCGCGCCGGCAGGTGTTCTACAAGCACGTGCTTCGCAATGCCTTGATACCGGTCACTGTTACCTTTTTCCTGT
>PWGR01000032.1 GCA_003554565.1 Clostridia bacterium | reverse complement strand
CAATTGTGGGCTTGTTGATACTGTCACTGGCCTTTCTCCCCAGATGTGCTGTTCCCGGTTGCGAGGAAGAAGAGGTGCAGGAGGACATGGGTGAGGAAATCCCGGTCGAAATACAAGACATTGAAATGGCAGCACTGCAGATAATGCAGCTGGCTGATCTGATTCCTGTGGTCATGGAACGGGAGGAGGAAAACAACCAGGATAAAGAGGAAGACGAGGAGGACCAGGATGATGAGGAAGGTGACGAAAATGAGACTCAGGATGATGTACCGGAAGAAACTATCACCTTTGAGGAGGCATTGCTGCGGGACGTACTGGCAAGAGAGATGGAAGAGGGAGCGGGATCGGAAGTGGATGACGACCAGTACGATAGCAGCACGGAAATGTGGGATGAAATCAAGACCACGGTAGTGGATATTCATGAGCAGTGGAGCGATCTGGAGCCACAGATCATGGAGCGGGGAGTTCCTCAGGACACCATAGCATCCTTTGAAGAGGTGCTGGATACCCTGACTGAATCCAGCACTGACGAAAATTCCAGGGCGACCATGACCGATGCCAACCAGCTTACCCCCTATCTGGCTGACTTCCTCGCTCTTTACACCGAAAACTCAATGCCTACCACATATAGACTGCGGCATCACACGAGGAGTGCTGTACTTGCTGCCGGCGCTGACGATTATGAGGAAGCGACAGATGACATCGAAAAAATGAGAAAGCTGAGTGAAGAACTCGGCGAGGAGATGCAGGGGGAAGATGAAGAAGAAATCATGGAACATCTCTATCTGTCCCTGGATGATATGCAGCGAGGAGTGGGCAAGGAAGATCTCGAACTCGTCAAAATCAACGCCGCCATACTCATGGGAAACATAGTGGAAGCGGCAGAGGAGATGAAAGAGCAGGAAGATGAGGAAGCGCAGTAGTCAGTGCAGTGCATCCCGAGCATAAATCGACTTGCAGTGGTCATCCCTGCGCCGGATTCCATCATCGATCTCCTCATGGCCAGTGATATACTGAAAGACGAGGTGAGAGTATGTACGGGCCGGACGAGAACCGGCCGCGGCAAGTCCCGGACATCTGGCGCCGCTTGAGGAGTAATCCTCAAGCTATGGCCGGGCTCGTCATACTCGCGACAATAGTTCTTGTGGCCGCATTTGCCCCTCTGATTGCCCCTCACGATCCCTATGAGACGCACGACGGCGAGGGAATTGCTCCTCAAACAAACAAAGCGAGCCCTATTGGACTGAGGGTTGGACAGAACGATTATCCCGAGATCTCATATCGCCCCTGAGAGCTGACCGCATTGCACCCTGCTTGCGGGTCTCAGCATGGAGTAGGCAGGTCGGCAGGTCTCGGTCCCTCCCCGGCTGTGGGTGGCAGGGGTGTAGAATCTCACGCTGTGACTCGCCTGCACCGGCACTGGTGTGAGAACACGCAGCTACCGGTCGCTGAGCAGGTACCTGTGGGCGCGCTCCTTCAGGACCGAGTACTCCCGGCGGAAGAACGGACATTCAACTATGCACAGCCCGCATCCCTGATTCTCCTCGAAGTAGGGACGGCACTTGTCCGCATCGACGTAGATGTGACCGCCCGGCACCTTCCTGGGGGGAGAGTGGTGTAGTGCGCCTACCGGACACAGGCGCACACAGTTGAGGCAGCGTGCGCAGAATCTCTGCACCCACTGATGGGGGTTATCCTCCACCTGCGGCAGGTTTTCTATGCTGGTGTAGACGCAGGCCAACCGCTGTGCTGGTCCCGCACCGTCGGAGATCAGAAGCCCGTTGCGGCCGCGCGCCCCCATGCCTGCACGCTCCGCCAGCTCAGGGTAGAAGGCAGCACCTCCCAGCGACATGCCGGCCGCGGCCCCGAACCCGGCGCGCCGGAGAAAATCGGCCAGATGATTGGCCGCCTCTCCGAGGCTGGCGTAGGTTTCGAAGGTGGTGGTCAGCCCGTCGATTCCCGGGGAGCGGCCCAGACGCCCATCATCCATTCTCTTTGCCAGCATTATGACGTTCGGATACACGATTGCACAGTCCGAAAAGATGAGGTGGCGCGGGACGGTGGTGAAACCGATCCTGTCTACTCCCTGATCCCGGGCCTCGCGGCGGAGGGCATCCACCACATCCTCCGCGGCGGTCTTCTCCGGTTCCCCCGGATTATGCCTGAGGGATATGATGCCGTATTTCCGCGCCTCGGTACACCTCCGTATGTTGGGAAATACCTCGGAGAGAAACCTCTGGAAAATGTCATCCGGCAGTTGAGAGAAGTTTGGCGGCTCATCTCCCAGTGGGCAGTTTCTCGGCACAGAGTGCTCTGAAGGGACGATCGCCTGCGGGAGGGAGAGAATCTCTCGCTCCAGTTTTCCGTAGGCCTCCTGGTACATCTTTTGAATGGTATGGTCAATTGATTCATCCGTCATGCCTTCAGCCTCTCCCCCCAGTGTGCATAACTCATTCGCTCCCATTATGCGGCCCGGGATGCCGTGCTGTCCAGATTGATTTGTGCCGGACAGAAGCGAGACGAACGGGCGGCACCCCGCAATGTCAGAGCCTGGGGCAGTCTCTTGCCTTCATTAGGGCCGGGCGATGAAGTGGACCAGTACGCCTGAATTTGAAGTGCTGGCCGCCAGGGATCTCGTGTAAATCAGACCGTGGTATCCGGCACGCGAGCGTCCATTGTGCAGAGGAGCGAGTGCTCTTCGCGTGCATTGCTTCCCGGGGCGTGATTTTGCTCAACTGGTTTGCTCTCAATGCCTGGTGGCAGGCCTGTCATCCTGTACGGGCATCACGAAAACAACCTGCTGAGATTGTCGATGCACCTGCTGATATCATCATCGCGCCGCGCCCCGGACCAGATAACTATTTCCGCCCCTATGACGGTCGCTCCCTTTTTTTCGCAGATGCTTTTCATCCTGCCGATTGCTTGACTGCCGCCCGTCCAGTGAAAAGGCAGCTGCTTGGTGGCGAAGCAGGCCAGTTTCCTGTCCTTGAGTGAGGGCATCTGGCGCAAGTAAGCGGTTACGGCGCGAGGCAGTGAAAAAGCATGGACGGGGGTGCCGAGGATGAGGGCGTCATACTGGTCGAGGCCCGGCAGGGAATCAGCCCGCAGCTCTGCATCTGTCTCGTCGTCAGAATCGGCAGTCCGCAGGAGGTGCAGAGCACAGCTGTGTCCCTGTTCCCTTAGCTTTTCCTGTAGAGTCTGTGCAACGGAATGAGTGTTGCCGGTCCGGGAATAGACAATGATAGCTATGTTGAGGTCCTCTCTTTCATCCTGCCACCTTCCCTGGATCACCAGCATGCCCCCTTTACTTGTGTCACTTCCATCTCCCTGCACCTGCTGCGAGCCGGTTTGGAGATCGCGTCTGCATTCGTTCAGACAAATCAACCATACCTTCTCTGTGTTATTGTACATGGACAGTTGCGCCCGGCGGCCCGGCTTCCTGACGGTGTCAGTATCAATATTGTAATCCATATTGGAGCCTGCGCGAAGGGCAGGGCGCGGCGACTTGTCCGGAATCGAATGACCCCGCGACGGTGATAATTGAAGATGCTCATTTTACTCTGGTATACTGACGTTGGTCAAATACTTCAACTGAACGAGGAGCTCTGAATGAGCCAGCTGGAGAAGCTCTGCAATATCTTCGCTCCCCTCAAGCGGTGGCAGAGACTCGCCCTGTACGCGGCGATCCTGTTTCCGGTGATAGATTATGTTCTGCGTCGTGTCCTGAACCTGCGGGTGGTGGCGGCGTTGTGGGACCAGGCACTGATCCTGTTCCTGGTGCTCTGCGCCGTATCCGTTTTACCCCGGCGTATGCACCGGCTACGTCAGCTCAATATTTTAGGCGCCATTTACCCGCTTCTGGCCATCTCGGCTGCCTATCTGGTCGCAGATCTGAACCACATAATGATTACCGCGGAGGGATTGCGCGCCACACTACAGTTCGTGCCATTCTTTTTTGTCAGCTGCCTGGTCATTGAGGATACCAGGCAGGCCGTCTCGTTAGTTCGGCTGGCCGGCGCAGCGGCGGCAGGTATCGCCCTCATCGGCCTCGGGCAGGCGGCGGTGGGCGTGGATATGCCGTCGGGGTGGGTGGATCTGACGGACGCAGTTGATGTTCGCATTTTCTCTATCGTGCAGAGCCCAAATGTTCTGGGAAGCCACCTGGCCCTGGCCATTCCCATCTGCGCCGGCCTTGCAGTGTACCGGCGCGATGTGCGGGAGAAATGGCTGTGGGCCGCGCTTTCCCTCATGATGGTGCCCGCCCTGGTCCTTACTTTCTCGCGGGGGGCCTGGCTCGCCTTTGCGGGCGCCGTCCTGGTGGGCAGCTATTTTGTGGACAGGCGGGTTTTCTGGGCGGCTGCTGCCGGGGGGGCGGCGGTGATGCTTTTCATGCCCGCGAGCAGCGGGCGTGTCCTGGCGGTGATCTCGCCGGACT
>PWGR01000229.1 GCA_003554565.1 Clostridia bacterium | reverse complement strand
GGGCTAAAGCCCGCTGTGCACTGAACTGCACACGATAGCCCCGTAGCTCCTTGAACACCGGCGAGCAGTCCATCACGTCAACAGGCATGTCCGTCCAGTTATTAAGTGAACCCGACAAGTGCAGTCAGCCTGACCCGGCCCTCAACATATCCCAGGGCTCGGTCGTCACCCGGAAATATGATTATCCGCCGTCGTAAAAGTCAGCCACCCGATTAACCTCATGGGAATGGGACATGATCTCCGGAATTACGGCGAAACGGTTGAGGTGCTCATTCTCCCGAAGATAAAGAGTGTTGATCGGCAGTAAATGGTCATCTCCCAATATAGAGACGGGAATCTTCCCCCAGGGACCTTCGACTCCCCGGGGGATACCGACGTCCAATCATGCTCACCAAAGCTCAGCGATCGAAGTATACGAGGTGCAGATGCTTGAAGAGTCCCTCGCTTTCCGGCGTTACGACGAAGCCCGTGAGATCTTCGTTGAACCAGTAGTCGTTCGGTATATACCCCGCCCACAGAACCGGCTGCTCGTCGTGCAGGATTTCGAGAGCCTCCCAGTACAGGGGACGTCGCTCTTCCTGCTCGGTAAGCTGCCGGGCCTCGTCCAATATGCCATCCAGCTCGGAATGGCTGAACCGTGTGGTATTTCCGGAATCGATATTGTCCGAATGGAAACGACCAAAGGTCCCTGCTGGGTCGATGTCACCGGTGGGGTTGACCCACGCTGCCTCGTAGTCACCACTGTTGTATCTTTCCAGAAGTACCGTGGTCTCCACCCACCGGGTATCGACCTCCAGTCCCAGGTCGGCCCAGAATTCCTGGGCAGCTATGGAGGCTTCCTGCCGTTCCGTGGCGAAATCGAAGGTCTCAATTTGAAAGGCCAGGGGTTCTCCGTCTTTTTGCATCACACCATCGCTGTCCGGTGTCCATCCAGCCTCTGCAAGGAGCTCCTCCGCTCTGGTGGGGTCATACGGGTAGGGCTCTATATCAGGGTTGTGCGCCCATATATTCGGGGGAATGGGCCCGGAGGCCAGGGACATTCCATCACCGAGGTATTCACCGACGATTGCCTCCATATCGAGAGCATATCTCATGGCCTGTCGTACCCGCCGATCATCAAACGGGGGTTCCTCCGTGTTCAAGAAGACGCCGGAGAGCCCAAGACCATCACTGATGTCGTGGTCTATTTGGTCGAGATCCATGAGCCCGCTCCACGCAGCGGGAGCGGCTTCCCAGAGAAAATCGATGTCACCTGTCTCCAGGTTAGCCGAGGCCACGCTGCGATCCGGGATAATCTCATAGACTATCCGCTCCAAAAAGGGGCGTCCCTCGTGGTAATCGTCAAATCGTTCAAACACTATGCGTTCATCGCGCGACCACTCGACGAACTGGAAGGGACCCAATCCTACCGGCTCGAGCGTGTAGTCAGTCTCCGACAGATCCTTGCCAGCGGCGATATCATCTTCTAGCAAGTGGCGCGGGATGATGCCGCGGCTCAGGGCCATGGGGATAAACGTTGCATCGGGACGGGATAGATTGAACTGGATCGTATGATCATCTATGACCTCCACCGGACGCACATCGAGATCATCGGGACTCGCGGGGCCATCAGAGTCGGTCAACGCCGCGAAACCTTGCAGTGAGGCCATGTGGGGTCGAATGGTTGATTCAACATTCGGATTCAAAATGGTGTATACGGTAAACTCCACGTCGGCGGCGGTGAAGGGGTTACCGTCGTGCCATTTTACGTCTTCTTTGAGGTGAAAGGTGATGGTCTGTGCATCCTCGGAGACATCCCAATCCTCAGCCAGGCGGGGTTGGGGGTCGCCGTCCGGCCCAATGACAACGAGGGAATCGTGCAACCAGGCATTCACCATGTTGTCTACGGCGCTGATTCGGGGTATAGGGTTGAGATAGTTGACATCCGAGATGTAGCCAATGGTGATAGTACCGCCGTAACGCGGATCGTCCGGCTCTTCATCATCAGCAGGGTCATCCGCGGGACCGCAGCCCGAGAGCGCCATCGCCAGCAGAATGACCATTATCGATATCGCAATACTGTTACTCATTTTCCACATACTTGTTCCTCCTATTTGGTGAATTGTCCGACGACATGAACCGCACTGATCCTTTCTCCGCGGCCTCATCGTCCAATTAAAGACGGATCCAGAGAATCCCTCAACCCGTCACCAATAAAATTGAAAGACAGAACGGTTATCCATATGAACACACCTCCAAACGTCGCTATCCAGGGTGCAGTCCTGAGGTGCATGTGTCCTTCAGCGAGAATGTTGCCCCAACTGGGAAAGGGCGGCTGGGCACCCAGGCCCAGGTAGCTGAGCCCGGCTTCAAGCACAATGGCCTGCGCAAGCTGCAGCGTCATCTGGACGATCAATGGGGCCATGGCGTTAGGAAGAAAATGGAGGAAGATAAGGCGGGAAGGAGATGCCCCCAATGCCTGGGCAGCCTCCACGTATGGTTCCGACCGTATCTTGAGAAACTCCGCCCGCACCACCCGCGCGGTCGCCGGCCAGAAGACCAGACCGATTGCCAAAACCGTCATCCAGAACCCCGGACCAAACACAGCCACCAGAATGAGGATAAGAAGCAGAGCCGGAATAGAATAGAACATGTCCGTCAAGCGCATCAGCAGCCACTCCGCCCCACCGCCGTAAAACCCAGCGAGCGACCCGATGGTAACGCCGATGACCGACGACAGCAGCATGGCCAAAAATCCAATAGCGAGGGAAACTCGCCCGCCCCATATGATTCTGGAAAGTACATCTCGACCAAATGCGTCCGTACCAAATAGATTCGTGGAGTCGGGTGGCTGACGGGTGTTAGCGATGTCCTGCTTGAACGCGTCATGGGGGCTCACATACGGCGCGAAGATGGCCGCCAGGATAATAATGCTGAGTGCCACCCCACCCACCACGGCTACTTTGTGTCGCAGGAATCTCTCAAGGACTTCTTGGTACACTGAGATCTTCTCCCATCAATCATACGAGATTCGCGGGTCAACCAGACTGTAAGCAATATCTGCTATAAGATTGGCCAGTATTACAGCACAGGAAACCACCAGGCACACTCCCATGATCACCGGGTAGTCCCTGCGATTGACGGACTGGACTATCAGTCTCCCGAGGCCAGGCCACGCAAATATGGTCTCCACCCAAACCGATCCGGCCACCATACTCGGAAGTGACAAACCGAGTATGGTGATGAAGGGAATGAGGGCATTGCGCAGAGCGTGCTTGAACAGCACTACCTGCTCAGCTAGTCCCTTGGCCCGGGCCGTCCGCACGTAGTCGGAATGCAGCACCTCCAGCATGCTGGCGCGTATGAAGCGGGTATAGACACCGAGCCACATCGTGGCCTGTGTGACAACCGGTAGGGCAAGATGCTGCAGCCGGGAAACAACATCCAGCTCCTCACCATAACGGGTCATGCCCGACGACGGTAACCACCCAAGTATGACGGAAAACAGAAGAATCAGCATTATCCCCAGCCAGAAGGGAGGAAATGACATGCCGAAATATGCATACAGGGTAGTTATCCTATCCAGCCAGGAGTATTGAAACACCGGGCTGATGACACCGAGTATCACGGCGAACACAACCGCCAGAACGATGCTCGTACCCATGAGTAAACCTGTCGCACCGAAACGCTCTGCTATCAATGATGTTACCGGGAGCGGTGCTCCGGTCAGGGATCTTCCGAGATCACCACGCATCGCAGCGGAGACCCACCTGATGTATCGTATGTGCGGAGGCTGGTCCAGCCCCATCCTGCGTCTGATCTCCTCAACCCGCTCAAAACCCATATCCTCGGCCACAAACATCATCTCGGGACCACCGGGTGCTATCTCCATTATTATGAATATGGTTACAGTGACCCCCAGCAACATGAAGACCGCCGCTATAAGTCTTCGCATTACATGTGCTCGCATATCCCGGACCGCTCCCCCTGAAATTCCCCCAGCAGCCGTGTCGTCCGCTGTCAGAACAGGCCTGTTATCAGAATCTGCATTAATCTACCGGCTCACTGTACACCAGCTGTCCTTCTTTGTATACATACCGCACATCGCGAATTGCAGAGATATTTTGGATGGGGTCTCCCTCAATCAGGCAGATGTCTGCTGCTCTGCCCGGCTCGATTTCTCCCGTGTTGATGCCGAGCGCCTCGGCCGCATCGCGCGTCGCCGAGGAAATCGCATCCTCTGGGGACATGCCTCCAGATCCGACGAGCAGTTCCAGCGCCAGGGCATAATCCGTAAAAGGAATGTAGCTTACACCAGCATCAGTGCCGTGAATGACCTTAACTCCCTGCTCTACCATCCGCATGACGTTTTCGATATTGCGCTCGACGACCTCAGCTGACCACCTGCCCAGCTCGAGCTCCTCCTTCGAGGCCCTGCCCTGCTCGTCTTTTTTCTCTATCATCTCGGCCAAACGGTATTCTG
>PWGR01000147.1 GCA_003554565.1 Clostridia bacterium | reverse complement strand
CTATGGGGACGTTGAATCTCGGGGAGATTGCCGCATCCATGCACCAGTTCGACCCGACTGTTCTCAAGGTATCTGCCGGGATGTTCCTGGTCGGGGTAGCGCTGAAGCTGGCTATAGTACCGCTGCACGGCTGGCTGCCCGCCACCTACGGCGAGTCGAGTACGCCCGTGGGAGCTCTTTTGGCCGGGGTCGGGCACAAGGTTCCCCTGTACATTCTGATCCGCTTCCTCTATTTCTTTGAAGCCGCTGCCGGTGAGCAGAGGCTGGCGACCATCCTGCTTGGGATTGGTGCGGTCACTATCGCCTTTGGCCACTTCATGGCTCTCGGACAGCCGGATATCCGCCGTGTACTTGGTTTCTCCAGCATCGCGCATACGGGCTACATGTTGGTCGGGCTGGGGATAGGAACGCCCTTTGCACTGGTTGCCGTGCTGTTTCATGCAATGAATCACCTGATCGTCAAGCTGAGTGCATTTTTCTCCGTCGGGATGCTAACCCGGGGAGATCGGGAAAGAGCCACTGTCTTAGACCTGCAGGGCCGCGGCGCCGCTTCGCCGTTTGCCGGGATGGCTTTTCTAGTAAGCACATTGGCCCTAATAGGCATCCCGCCTCTCGGGGCATTTGCCAGCAAGTGGGCCCTGATTATGGCCGCGATCCGGGCAGATCACATTGGCTTTGCACTCTTGATGATCGCCGGCACCGTGGTTGCGGCAGTTTACTACGGGCGAATTGGAAAGACGTTGTACATTTCGACAGATGACCTGAAGCCGGATCGGAGCTGGACAGCTGAGGGAGTCCTGTACGGTTCCGCTGCCGTGGTCTGCGCGGTGGCCTTCAGCTTCGCGCTGTTTCCCGCCGCCAACCGCATACTGGACGAACTGATGGTGTTCATTATCTAGACGGACTACTCAATCGAAGTGGAGGCACGTTTGATGGAAGGCCTTACATTTATGTTCATGGGGTTTGAGGTAACTCCGGTGGTGGTTGATTCCCTCAATCGCATATTCCTGCTTGCCTTTACCCTGGGCGGTGCGGTAGTACTGGCCTACGGCTATGGCATGACGCGGGATATTAAACACACCCTTATTTCCGCTGCCTACATCTTTGCGGCCTTCGGCTGCGTCCTCGCCGGGGATTTCTTTTCTCTCCTGGTGTTCTGGGAGCTAATGATGGTTACCTCCCTGGTACTCATTGTCTATGACGGCCGCGCCAGGAGTTTCGAGGCCGGCTTCCGCTATCTGCTGCTTCACGTGATTTCGGGGGTCAGTCTTCTGCTGGCCGTGATCATACAGTATGTGGCGACGGGTGATATGCAGCTGGCAGTACCGGTTGCCGGCGCTTTGCCCTTCTTCATGGTTGCGGCGGGCGTCAAGGGTGCGATGATACCGCTTCACGTATGGGTCGTCGATGCCTACTCCAGCTCAATGCCCGCCTCTGCCGTGGTCATGTCGGCGTTCACCACCAAGGTCGGGGTATACAGCGTTGCTCGGATACTGACTGGAAACATGGCGATCGCCTACATGGGAGGAGCGATGGCCATATTTGGGGTCACAATGGCCCTCGCGCAGACCAACCTGCGGCGCCTGCTGTCCTTTCATATAGTCAGTCAGGTAGGCTATATGATGGCCGGTGTCGCCCTGGGCAGTGCCGCCGGTATGGACGGGGGCACACTGCATCTGTTCAACAATGTGATGTACAAGACCCTCCTCTTCATGGTGGCCGGTTCGGTGTGGTTCCGGGTCAAGTCGGAGAACGCGAAAAAGCTGGGAGGCCTGGCCCGCAGCATGCCGATAACCTTTGCCTGCGGCCTGGTCGGAGCACTGTCCATTTCGGGTATGCCGCCTTTCAACGGGTTTGTCAGCAAGTCCATGCTCGATGCGGCAGCCGGCGCTTATCCCGTCCTGCAGGTCATGTTGTTTGCTGCGGGGATCGGGACTGTTATGTCCTTCACCAAGTTCATCTACTACACTTTCCTGCATGAGCCTGCCGAGGATCATTCGGTGCGGGAGGCCCCAG
Source organism: Clostridia bacterium (assembly GCA_003554565.1). GTDB lineage: Bacteria > Bacillota > Sulfobacillia > SLMV01 > SLMV01 > PWGR01. Next base: position 16,522 of record PWGR01000147.1, on the reverse strand, counting down.
CTTCGCTGTGGGTGCCGATGGTGTTTCTGGCTGCAGTCTGCATCGGAACCGGCGTCTCGTACGCAGGACTGGCATCGCTGCTTCCCACCTCAACTGTTGTGACGGTCTATGAGGCGGGGAAGATTCTCAAGTGCATCCTGGTGGTCGTCGGTGGAGCCGGACTGTTCTTTTTGATCCGCAGCCTCATAGATGCCTTCGGCCGTTGGGCGGCAATTGAGCCGGAGCGATTTATCTCCACTGCCGTCGACGGTGTGGTGGCCCTAAGCCGATCGATTATGGAGCGCGGGCGGGAAGAAGAAGTCCAGGTCATGGTCGTGGTGTTTGCGCTAATTGGAGCAATCATTCTGTTCTGGTGAGTTTCATTGGGGCGGTCGTTCGAAAGGATTGTTTTTGATGGCAAAAAAATGGTTTCTGATCCTCATACTGCTGCTCGCCTGGCTGGCTCTCGCCGGAGCCGTTACCCTTCATAAGCTTCTGCTGGGGGCAGTGCTGGTGATGATCGCCATATGGATCGACCTGAAGCTGGAGGAGACCGGCGGCTGGGTGCATGAGGAAGAGGTTCCTCCCCCCGCAGGGTTGATCGATCATCTGCGCCGCGTACTGGTGGCCGTCGCGTTTGTTCCGATATTCCTCCGTGAGGTTTACCTGTCGGCGTTGAATGTGGCCAGACATGCGGTCGAAATCCGGAGCACTATATACCCGGGGATTGTGCGCGTGCCCACGCGGTTGCGTAGTAAGACAGCTATCGTGGTGCTGGGAAACCTCATAACCCTTACTCCCGGTACGCTCACGATGGACTTCGACGAGCAAGAGTACTGCTATTACGTGCACTGTATAGATGCAACCGCTGAGGAAGACCCGTCGGTAATCGCCGAAATGGAAGGCTGGATGAGGAGGATATTCGAATGATGCTCTTTGCGGCTGCAGTAATTGCTCTGGCCTGTCTGGCCTGTTTCTACCGGGTAATTGCCGGCCCTACCGTGCCGGACCGGATGGCTGCTGTGGATGTAACCGGGCTCCTTATAGCCATGCTTATGGTTCTGCTGGCGAGCCATTTCGGTTTCTCTCCGTTTTACGACATCGTGCTGGTGTACGCGGCCTTGCTGTTCGTCGACATCATGATCATGGCTAAATACCTCGAATACAAGGAGCTGTATCGTTGATGGATGTGCTGCAGATAATCGCCTACACACTGATCATGTTGGGGACCGGATTTTGCGTCATTGCCGTGGTCGGGATGCTGCGTTTTCCGGACGTCTACACGAGGTATCATGCCGGGACCAAAGGCGTGACAGCCGGGAACCTGCTCATCCTCGCCGGGGTGGCCATAGTTGAATGGTCGCTTCTGATCTCCCTCAAGCTCCTTTTGATTGCGATCTTTTTCTTTATGACCAACCCTGTTGCCACGCACGCAATTGCTCGCGCCGCCTACCGCAGCCGATCGTCATTTCCCTGCCTGTTCATAGACGCTTACCGGGAATATGTTCAGCGACGTCTCCGCTATTCCGAAGCAGAAGGGGAAGAGGACGAGGCTGCTGCGACCGAGGATGTCTCACCCTGATTCTCCCCCACTCCGATACGGGAGTGCGGACCGTGCGGGCTGCTTGCCGGTGGCTCTAACGGCTTGCGGCTCGGCTCCCTATCGGTCAGACTGTATAGAGAATTTCCACCCCCGGCAGCAGATCCTGCACCTCGGAGGCAAACCATTCCCTGATAGATTCCATTTTGTATTCGGGATATACATACTTACCCAGGCCGAACTTTCCGCGCTTGAACCTCCGCGCCTCGCGGTCCAGCGGCAGCGATGTGTTAGGAAACAGTTCGATGATACGCTTCCTCGCCGATTCTGTGAACCGGTGTGATATCAGCTCCAGGGTAAATGGGGGCTCGATGGACGCAATCTGCATAAGAAGCTTCCGATATTCGTTCATCCAGTCTCCGCTGCATATGATCGGAGCAATGAGGAAGCCGATGGGATACCCGTACTCCCTGACCTTTCGGGCAGCCTCCAGGCGACTGTCAAGAGATGGGGTGCGGTATTCGAACTGGCGTATGATCTGAGGAGTGTTGATGCTGAAGCGTACGGTGGTCCGTCCCTGGTGGGGCAGATTCTGCAGGAACTCGACTTCAGTAAACTTGGTGGCGAAGCGGAACAGTATATTGGGCCGGGCGCCTATGTGCCTGACAGTCTCACCCAGGGCCCCAGTGTATCTTTCCACCGGTACCGGATCGGAAACTGCCGCGCCCTCAAAGGAGGTGGATTCTGGGAGTCTCTCCTCGGCGTACTGTTCCGCCCGGTCGAGGATCTCGCTCACATTGACATAGACCCGGACATAGGGTTTCTTGCCGAACCGGGTCATGAGATAACAGTACTGGCACATGCCGGGGCAGCTTCCGGACAGAGGGAGCTGGTAATCGGCAGAGGGGCGGCAGGAGGGATACTCAAAGGTTCTCTGCACCCGGACCACCAGAGCCCGTTTGGAGTGTCTGTAGGCTACCTGAGGGGTGCATCCGGGCAACCCTGTTACCCGGGTGTTTGGCGGGAGGATCTCTATTTCCGTCCCTCCCTCGCGGGTGAGTTTTTTTTCGATTTTCCGCCCGCGTGGGTAATCCAGGGCTTCTGGCTCAAAGAAAGCTACATCTGGGACGAATTTCACCGTTTCACCCCCCGATATAGTGTCTCCCGGTCCCTGCTGGTGCGATGCAGTGGATATATGTATCGGCATCCAGTGTGCCTGAAGTGTCCCCAGTTCAGGATGTCATCGCTGTAGGCAGGTTAATTGGCCGTCGATGTCTAAGAATCGTGTGCAGGTTGAACGGGTTGCTCTTGCGCCCACCTCCACGGGAGAGAGGAGATTTACATGACCAGGGTGACGCCGCCAGAGAAGTTCTTTGGGCACGAGATGGGGGAAGAGAGGAAGATCGCTCGTTGGGACCGGATAGTCGAATACTTCTACCGGCTTGAGTCTGAATCTGACGTGTTGCAGGTGCGTGACATGGGTGAGACCACCGAGGGGAACCCTTTTCTTCTGGTTATAATCTCATCCGCCGACAATTTACGCGACCTTGAGCACTTCCGCAAGGTCAATAACCAAATCAGCGACCCACGTGGTCTGACTGAGGAAGCGATCGAGGAACTGGTGCGCGAGGGCCGGGCAGTAGTATGTCAATCAATGAGCTTGCACGCTACCGAGATAGGTGGCACGCAGATGGCCCCAGAGCTGGCCTTTGACCTCCTGACAGATGACTCGGAGGAGGTTGAACGGATCCTCGATAACGTAATCTTTCTCATGGTGCCCTGCTTCAATCCCGATGGACAGCTTATGGTGGCAGACTGGTATGAGCAATACGCTGGAACTGAATTTGAGGGTTGCCCGCTTCCTTGGCTTTATCACAAGTATGCCGGACATGACAACAACCGGGATGCCTTCATGCTCAATCTGGTGGAGTCCTCCTATATGGGCGAGATCCTCTTCCGGCAGTGGAGGCCTCAGGCCTACCAGGATCATCACCATATGGGCAGCTACGGTGCGCGTTTCTACGTCGCCCCGTACTGCGATCCCATCCGGCCGCATGCGGATCCCCTGATCTGGCGTGAACAGGCCTGGTACGGGGCGCACATGGCCTACAAGCTCGAACAGTCGGGCCGGCAAGGGATCCTTAACGCTGCGCAGTTCCCCGGCTGGGGTCACCTCGGGTTTCATTGGATAACTGCCTATCATAATACAGCCGGGATGCTGACCGAGTCGGCGAATGCCAAGCTGGCTTCTCCCAAGTACATCCATAGTGATCAGCTGGAAGGTGCGAGCCCAAAGACCATGCCGGACTATGCGCCGCAGGTGAATTTCCCCAATCCCTGGATGGGTGGCTGGTGGACGCTGAAGGATATCGTGGAGCAGAAGAAGATTTCGTCACTCGCCCTTCTGGATCTCTGTGCGCGCAACAAGGAGACCGTGCTGTACAATGCATACCTCAAGGCCAAAAACCAGACAGAGCGCGGTCGCCAGTCGGGGCCGCGGGCCTACGTGATCGAGTCGGCCGGGCATGACCCGCTGACCACACACAAGCTGGTCAAGCTCCTCTGCAATCAGGGGATTGAGGTCAAGAGAAGTGACGGTGAGTTTACTGCTGACGGACGGGCCTACCCGGCCGGGACATATGTGGTCTTTCTCGCCCAGCCCAAGATGGGTCTGGTCCGCACCCTACTTGGACGAACTGTCTACCCGAATACTCACTGGTCCTACAATCCCGATGGGACTCCCACCGTATTCGATACGGCGTCCGACACCGTGGCGGAGTACATGGGGGTGCAGGTGCAGCCGGTCGATGAATGCCCGGACGGACAGTTCGTGCCGGTTGGGATGCCCCGCCGCCCAGAGGGAAAGGTATGCAGTTCTGATTGCGGGTACGTGCTTGATCCTCGACTGAATGATTCATTTGCGGCGGTGAGCCGGCTTCTCGATGCGGGTGCGGAGGTGAGGAGGCTAAGTAGCCCCGTTGAAGTGGATGGTGATATGTTACCTGCGGGGGCGTTCTGGATTGAACCGGATGGGGTAAAACCGAACATCACGGAGAAAATTGCCCGGGAGTTGGGTCTGACATTTATGGGGTCTTCCTCAGCAGCACAGTGTCCATCCGCGATCGTGCGCAGACGTCGTGTGGGTATTTACCAGCGTTTCTGGGGAGGCAATGCCGATGAAGGATGGACGCGGTTCATCTTTGATGAGTGGGGAATTCCGTACACGACAATCACTGATGCTGATGTGCAGGATGCAGATTCCCTGTCCGATCAAATCGATGTGCTGATCCTGCCCAGCGACCCGGTGCACATGTTGGTCGACATCGAAAATGTGGACAGCTCGCGTGCCAAGCGGAAGGCATATACCGATTCGATGCCACCGGAGTACCACAGCGGCATGGGCGAGGACGGGCTGAAATCGCTCGGGAAATTCGTGCGTGCGGGAGGGAGACTGGTGGCCTTCGATGCCGCCTGGGCCGCAGCTGCAAGAGCGTGTGATCTCAAGGTGGAAAACGTGGTGGAGGATGCCGGTCCCAAGGAGTTCTTCACTCATGGTTCGACACTGCGATGTGAGGTGGACGTCTCGCATCCCGTGGCGTTGGGCATGCCCGAGGAGGCGCTCGTGTTCAGCTGGGACAGCGCCACATTTTCGATTGTTGAAGGCATGCATGCCGAGCGGTACCGGGTGGTGGCGAGGTACCCCCAGAGTAACATCCTACAGAGCGGCCGTCTCATAGGGGAGAGCCGGATCGCGGGCCGCGCTGCCCTCCTTTCGATTGATGTTGAGCGCGGAGATGTGGTTCTGTTTGGTTTCCGCCCCCAACATCGCGCCCAGACGCACGGGACCTATAAGTTTCTGTTTAATTGCATCTTTTGATGTGACAGGAGAAGCCGGTATGGACTTTCGTTTGCCTGGGGAGCTTATACCGGCATATTGGGCACCGCACCGCATGGGCGCAGGAACCTTACAGCACCGGTCGTACGACCATGCTCGACGGTGAGGACGTGGTGGTGGCCTCGCTGACACTGCGCCGCGGTGCATGATCAGCGCGCCACAGGTGCGCAGCTGGGTGTTCGGGACCGGGTCCGACGTGATACTGGTCGAGCCTCCTGGCACGGACAAGACTCACTTGGCCGTCGCACAGGGAAGTGAAGGCACGTCGAGCTCAGGAACGGGTTCTGTTAGACGATGTCAACATCCTGCTCCATCAACTCATTACATCAGGCGGTCACTGACCTGACGGCCGATGCCACGAGCCGGCTGCACTTTTGGATCTTTTGCAGCCGGAAACATGCCCGGATTGATGGCGAGCCAACCTCAATTAATCAGCTGTCGCCAGGAGAATGGAGCCACCATCGTGACTGCCGGCATAGTCCTTTGCCTTAAAGGACAGGGACTTCGGTGATGAAGTCAACGCGCCCGCGGTTCTGAATGGACTGCTGCATGACGGCGAGATCCTCGTGATCAACGGATCCAGCTATCAAATCAAGCTTGAACTCGCAGGCGGCGAACAGTTGGGAGCCAGCGGCAACCAGCATCACCCACAGGGAGAGGAACTTAACGCTGACTGGAGAAAGGTCGTAAGCAGAGGATGGGTCTTCTTCTACCGGGAAACCCCGGTCAGTTGTGGGTGGGAGTCAACAGGGGATCCCCGCCGTATGCTATTTCAGCGAGCAATTCATGGCGCACTGCGGAGTAGAGACAGCATGGCGCAGGAGGTATCCGATTGATATGAGACATTCACTTCCCAAGGAACAGTCATTCTCCCAACACTCTATGAGATTTGGTGGGTGATTACATGACTCCAGGGCAGATCAAGGAGCTGTTCTTTAGTCTGAAAACTTGGAAGAGAGAGGGGAAGCGAGCCCCTCACAAACCGCTCTTAGTAATTTACGCGATTTCTCGTGTAATAAGAGGTGAAGGTCATCCAATACCCTATCATCAGGTTAAAGAGAATCTGGCATCTTTATTAGAGGAATTTGGTCCTCCTCGTCCCCGTTATCGTCCAGAATATCCCTTTGTGAGGCTAGCTAATGACAAAATCTGGGATCTGCAGGGGAAGCAGCCCCTTGATTCAAAGAAGGATTGGGGGGATGGATTCTTACTGGAGAATCAAACAACCGGCGGGTTTAAAAAAGAGATCTACTGTGCACTGAAGAAGGATAAAGAATTGGCTGAAGATCTGATAGCGATGCTCTTAGAGCAAAATTTCCCGAGTACATTTCATGAAGATATACTGCAGGCAGTGGGTCTGAATCTCGGATTGAAAACCCTGACGAAAAGAGATCCAAGGTTCCGGGAAAGGATCCTGAGAGCATATGAGTATCAGTGTTCAGTGTGTGGGTTTCAAGTTCGTTTAGAAGGGAATCTGGTCTGCCTTGAAGCGGCTCACATTAAGTGGCATCAAGCTGGCGGACCCGATGTGGAGCAAAATGGGATCGCATTATGCACAATGCATCACAAGCTTTTCGACAGAGGCGCATTTACCGTCAATCACTCTATGCAGTTTCAGGTTGCCGAGGCCGCCCATGGTACGGTAGGTTATTACGAGTGGCTCATGAAATACCATGGTCGGATAATACGATATCCACAGAGGCCGCAATATCAGCCTCATGATTCATACATTGATTGGCATGCAACAGAAGTGTTTAGAGACCCAGCAAGGTACAAGATTTCTTAAACGGTTCCTCGCTATTTCATGTGGGTAACCCATATTGAGGTTTGCCGAAATGAGACAGCGTACGGTGATGCCATTGCGGTCGTATGTGCTGACGTCGTGTTTCGTTTTTGGCTGCGGTCGGGCCAGGAAATTGCGCGCTTCCCGGCCGACTCGCCCTCTCGGTTGTGAGTGCCTCAATATTACGGTCGTGCTGGGTCTCCAACCCCCGCTGATTCGCAACACACTCACCGGAATCCTTCACCTTCATCTCTTGGCCTCAACGGTCGTCAGAGCTCTCCCCTGCCATGCTGTAACCGCTATCGGTCCCAGCTTGTGCAGATAGGTATTTGCTGACAGGGGGAAGATAACCTCTTTGCGAAGTTCCCTGATCCCGTTTCTTCTGGTGTCCTCCATGACTCAAGGGCGAGGTCGGTAAGGTGCGGGCAGGAATTCACCTGCCAGGGACGAATTCTGTTGCATGATGCGGTACTCGGCTATTGTTGAAGGAACAGGAACGGGCGTGATTTGGCCCGCAGCGCCGCTGGTAATACTAACTGTCGTCGGATCCACTGACTCCAAATTTGCCGGACCTGAGTTCTCTATTGCAGCATGCAGGGGGTGCTCAGCATGGAATGTCGAGTAAGCTGTACCACTGCAAGCAGAAAGGGATGACCCCAGATGAATGACCTGATGAATCTCGAGAGAAGAATCGTAGATCTATACACCGAGTACGATTCACAGGTCGATTATGAGCGCTGTCCCTTTGTTCCGACTCATGATGCTCTGGAAGATATGAAGGGATGCGTTTTGTCACTGCAGGCTGAACTGGCTGACCTGCAGCAGGGAGGCTCAGACTCAATCGGGAATGTGCTGCTGCATCACCTGGACAATCTCCTGATTGAAATGGATGTGCGACTACGCACCGATAGATCATTTCCCCACCGCTTCGTATCGAGATTCACCCGCAGGATCACTGCGTTAATAAACCTGGATGCCCGTGATGATGAGGCGCGGGAGCGTGCTCTGCGCGCCGTGCTCGATGCGGGCCCTGAAGTCATCCGGGCGGCAGGCTTGCTGGCCGAATCAATCCCCGGGAGGAGACGGCTAATAATGGTGCGGACTCTGGAGTATCTCCCGCAAATGGCGGAGAGGACGATTGCCGTTCTTCGTGAGTCCTTTCCTTATGCCAATGCTGCTCATCTAAATCTCCTCGCAGATAAGTTCTCACGTCTGATCGGGGCGGCCGATGAGGTTCGGGCCGGGCTTCGTTCTGATTCTGATGGCGGTGGGCGGGATGATGTATGCAGGGGACCCGGATATGGCGAGATTCTATCTCAACTGTACGGCATTGATCTGGCAGATGTGTCAGAGCATCACAATGAATGGGTGCAGTGCCGCGCCGGGCAGTTGGAGGATCTCGCCCGTGAGATCGACGCCAGCCGCGATGCGTTTACGATCCTGCAGGAGGATCTCCCGCCATTTGACAGCCCGGAAGAGATGTTCGCCGGGCTGCGGGTGTGCCGGGATGTGGCCCGAGAGAAGTCACAGCAGTACGTTGACCTGCCGGCTGGTGAAACATGCGAGATTTGGAGGGTCCCAAACTATCTCCGGGCGACCCATCCCTGGGGAGGTTATCTGGGCGGGGGTGAGATGCTGACAAAATCCCTGCGCGGGGCGGTTTTCCTTAATCATCACAATTACCAATGCACAGGGCGAGGGTGGATTCAGGTGAACGCAGTTCATGAGTGTTATCCCGGACATCACACGCAGCACGTCAGGACTTCCGCAGCGGACATGCCGAGAAGTTTCAAGCTGCGATCCGGCATGGTTGGATCAGGGAGGGCGGCGGCGTTATCCGAGGGGATTGCCCTCCGGTCCGAGCAGTTACTGCAGCATGCATTCGATGAATCGGCCTTTCCCCTGTTTGTTGCCTATAGGCGTTTACTCATGGCAGTACGAGTCTCTGTGGACCTGTTGCTGCACAGAGACAGAGGTGGGCGTGAGGCCGCTGTGCAGCTGTACCGGCGGTGCCTGGAGCTTCCCCGCTCCGCAGCATTGAGTCAGGTATACTCACAGGAGATGCATCCCGGATATTTTACTGTTCATCACTACGGCATGCGTGCCCTGGAACAGCTGTACGTGGACAGCGGTTGGGATGAAAGGCCTTTCACAGAACTCGCGTTTTCCTGTGGAAAGGTTTCGCCGCAACTGTTGCGCAGGTTGATGGATCTGCAGGAGGATGAGCGGCATCAGCTGTTGGGGCACTTCTCTGCGCTGGTTGAAAAGAGGGGGAGGGCTTGACGTCAGACGCAGGGTCTTGGGCTCATCCCAGTAGCCCAACACCCATGTGCGGGAAGCCGGCCTTGATCAGCGGAGACACGAGCGCATAGGGGAGTGAGGCGCGGGAACCGGTTCCATGATACAATCACAGGGGTAGACACCCGTGCTTCCGGGAACTGTCGATACTCAGAGATGCGATACCTGTTCGCCTGGCAGTTAACCTGCCCTTGCATTAATGGTAGAATGGGACACAGCATTGGAGGGTGAGTGATCTTGCTTGCGTGAGTACCAGGTCTACGAAGAGCAGGATGTGAGTTCATCTGGAGAAGATATTGCTGCCCTACTGAAAGAAGTGGGGCAGACTTTGCTTCTCGCCCTCCTGTTGGCACTTCTGATCCGCGGGTTTCTCGTAGAGACCTATCTCGTATATGGACCCTCGATGGAGCCTTCGCTGCACGAAGGTGAGCGTTTGCTGGTCAATAAACTGGTTTACCGATTTCGTGAACCGTCACCCGGCGAGATAGTGGTATTCAATGAACCGGGCGACAACGGACGAAATCTAGTGAAACGGGTGGTTGCCGTCTCCGGCCAGAAGCTGGAGATAAGAAACGGGGACGTGTTTGTGGATGGAAGCTTGGTGCGAGAAACGTATGTTATCTCGGCGAGCAATGACAGCCTACCGGCACACGAAGTACCGGAGGAGATGGTGTTTGTCATGGGTGATAATCGAGCCAACAGTCTGGACTCTCGGTATTTTGGTCCGGTGCCGCACGATTACGTGCGGGGTCGCGCGTTCATTATCTTTTGGCCGCTGTCCCGGTTTAACATACTCAGTGCAGTAGGTTACTGATGTCTCCGCTTTATCCAGATGCCATCCACGCAGCTTACCCGGCGAAGTGTGCCGGGTTTCTTGATGGAATGAGGGAATCGTCGGTTTAACTGGAAAGCTCTTTATCGGGCTTTTATGGACCTCGGCGGATGCTCTTCGGATCAAAGCGCACCGCTGCTGCAAGTGGAGGGGGATTAGCGATGCAGATACATGTTGCCATCGTAGGATACGGAAATGTTGGAAAGAGTGCCCTGGCGGCGGTCTCCGCAGCAGCTGATATGCAGGTGGCTGGCCTGATCCGCAGGGCCGCAAAACGGCCGGACGACATCGCAGGCGATGTGCCAGTGGTGGACTGCTTGCAGGATCTCGGGCATGTCGATGCTGCGGTTCTGGCGGTGCCCACGCGCAGGGTGCCCGAGTATGCGGAGCAGCTCCTCGAGCTCGGTGTAAACACGGCAGACAGCTTTGATCTGCACGGGGATGAAATGGTCGAGCACGTGCAGAACCTGGATCGGGCCGCACGGTCTGGTGAGGCCCGGGCGGTAGTTGGTGCTGGCTGGGATCCCGGTGTGGATTCAGTGGTGCGGATCCTGATGCGGGCGCTCGCATCCCGCGGGCTGACCCACACCAACTTTGGCCCTGGCATAAGCCTGGGGCACAGCACCGCCTGTAGAAATATGGACGGGGTGCGGGACGCAGTCTCCTATACCATCCCGATGGGTGGTGGAGTTCACCGGCGAGAAGTGTATGTACAGCTGGAAGCAGATGTTCAACTGTCCTCGGTGCGTGGACAGATTGAAGCGGACCCGTATTTCACCCATGATGATACAGTGGTCCATTCAGTGGACGATATTGAGGAAGTAATGGACTTGGGGCATGGCGGGTCGGTGGAACGCAGAGGTTCATCGGCCGACGCACACAACACGACCATGCAGTTTCAGCTGCGCGGGACCAACCCGGCAGTGACTGCAGAGGCCATGGTAAACGGGCTGCGGGCTGTCACAAAGATGCCCCCGGGTGCATATACTCTGGCGGATATTCCGCCGGTGCATCTGCTGCCGGGTGAAAGGGATGAGATCGTTCGGGACCTCCTGTGAGTGTGAGAGGCCCAAAAATCAAGTCTTTAGTTTGGGGTCCAGGGCATCCCGCAGACCGTCACCGATGTAATTGAACGCCAGTACTGTCACAAATATGCACAGTCCCGGGAACATTGTTATCCATGGTGCATTGCGCAGATGATTGCGACCTGCATTGAGAATACTTCCCCAGCTGGGGAACGGCTCCTGGATCCCGATTCCCAGAAAGCTCAGACTGGATTCTGCCAGTATTGCTGCTGCGATTCGAAGCGTCACATTCACTATCACCGGGGCCATAATATTCGGCAGGATGTGCCGGGCAAGAATTCGCACGTCTGTAGCGCCCGCTGCCCGGGCGGCCTCGATGAAGTCCTGTTCTTTCAGGGCCAGTACCTCACTTCGCACCAGACGGGCCAGTCCTGGCCAGGATGTGACCCCGACCACGAGCATGATGTTGAATATGCTCCGGTCCATCACCGCGATTATCGTCAGCAGCAGGAACATCGTCGGGAAGGACATCACGAGCTCGGTCAATCTCTGAAGCACGTGATCCACCGTGCCGCCAAAATAGCCGGACACGGCTCCAATGATGGTGCCGAGCGTCACGGCCACCGCAGCGGCCACAAAGCCGACGCTGAGCGAGATTCTTGCGCCCCAGACCACGCGAGTGAACACGTCCCGACCGAGGCGGTCAGTTCCGAAGAAGTGTTCCCCACTGGGTGGTTGGAACCTATTTGCCGGATCGACTGCTGCAAAGTCGTGGGTCGCGATGTACGGTGCCAATGCCGCGATCAAGTACAGCACGATGAGCAGGAGGAGCCCGGCGACTGCCAGCTTGTGGCGCCGGAATCGCTTCCAGGTCATCCGCTTGAAGTCTTCAGTGTGTTCGGCATCCGGGTTTTCGCGCACCGTTCTCTCTCCTCTCATTCGTAAGAGATCCTCGGATCCACGACCACGTACAGGATATCTGCGATGAAGTTACCCAGTATCACCAGGGTTGCCCCGATGACGTTGAAGGCCATGACTACCATGTAGTCGCGCATGAACACGGCATCGACCGAGAGGGTGCCCAGCCCGGGCCACGAGAAGATATTCTCTATGATAACCGACCCGGAAAAGAGCACCGGAAGTTGGAAGCCGACGATGGTCACAATCGGCAGGAGCGCATTGCGCATCGCATGCTTGTAAATTACTATGCGTTCATTAAGCCCCTTGGCGCGGGCCGTTCGCACGTAGTCTTTCCGTATGACCTCGAGCATTCCTGACCGCATATACCTGGTGACACCCGCCATGGCGCTGAAACCCATGACTATCACCGGCAGAAGGAGATGACGAATGCGGTCCACCAGGACTGGCCACACACCGTGCTCGGCCAGCGTTACCCCGTAGGTGGCTATCCCTCCCACCGGTATCGCCTCCGTGCGGAGAGCTATCCCATAGATCAGAAGCAGCCCAAACCAGAAATTGGGGAGAGCCTGCCCCAAGAAGGCTGTTCCGGTCACTGTGTGGTCGAATGTTGAGTACTGGCGCAGTGCTGATGCCACGCCGATGGGAATGGCCACGGAGTAAATCAGGACTGAGACAACCAGGTTCAGGTACACTGTGTTCGGCAGTCTCTCGGCGATCATCTCAAGTACTGGTCGTCCCCTCACGTAGGAATGACCGAAATCACCCTGCAGCATATTGGTGAGCCAGATCCAGTACTGCACATACAGGGGGCGATCCAGCCCGTACAGGGTGCGCACCCGGGCCCTCTCCTCTGCGGTGGCGTTCCGCTCCGTGAGGAGATCCACCGGATCGCCCGGGGCTATCTGCATTATCAGAAAGGAAACCAGAGTGATCCCGACCAAAAGCGGGATCATGTGCACCAGTCTCCGCAATATGAAGGCGCTCATGGTGAACCTCCCTTCGGGGCGGGGAGCATGGTCATCCCCGCCCGTGAAACGTCTCGAGTGTCATTCCGCGGACTCTGTCTTTACGTACCACTGCTCGGGAAAGAGGGCGCCAATGTTGCTCATGGTCATGCCGCGGATATCGCGACTTACAGCTGATACGATGTCACGGCTGAACATGAACAGGTACGGCAGTTCTTCATTGAGGATTTCCTGAATCTCACCGTAGATCTCGGCCCGCTTCTCTTCATCGAACGTGGTGCGGCCTCGTTCCAGGAGCTCGTCCACCTCAGGATTGGAGTATTCAACGTCGTTGTAGCCGACCAGATTCCCGTCCTCATTGACCCCTTCTGAGGAATGGAAGTAGATATAGCAGTCCGGGTCAAGTCCCAGACTCCATCCCAGCATGTAGGCCTGAAACTGTGCGACGTCGAGGTACTGGTTGAGCAGGACGCTCCACTCGTAAAAGTCAGGCTGCAGGTCCACACCGATGTCCGCCAGCTCCTGCTGGGCTATCAGCAGGGTATCCTCTCGCAGTGTGTTGCCCGTGCTTGTTACTACCTGGATTTCCAGGCGACCCCCTTCTTCATTTCGGCGTATGCCGTCGGAGTCGATTTCCGTCCAACCGGCCTCTTCCAGCAGCTCAACAGCCGTGTCCGGATCGTATTCGTAGGGATTCAGGTCCTCATTGTGGGCCCAGGAAAACGGCGGGATGTTGGCGTTCATCACGGTTCCCTGACCATTGAGGATGTTGTCCACCATACCCTGCCGGTCCATGCCGTACAATAGAGCCTGCCGGACCCGTACGTCCTCCAGTACGGGGTCGGTCTGCTTCAGACCCAGGTAGCTGTAACCGTTGTCCTGTAGGTGGTGGAACTCGAAACGGTCTGCATACTCATCCATCATGCGGTCCACATCGTCCGGCGGTATAGAGCCCAGCAGGTCGATGTCCCCGGCCTCGAGAGAGGCGAGCATGACCTGTTCGTCCCCATACATGCGTACCCGGACCTGCTCGATATAAGGGCCATCCAGGAAAAAGTCCGGGTTGCGCTCGAGAATGATCCGCTGCCCGCTGTCCCATTCTTTGAACATGTAGGGGCCGGCTCCTATCGGCTCTATATTGACGTTCAACTCGCGCATCTCGGCAACCGGCGTGTCTTCAAACAGGTGAGAGGGCAGTATGCCGATTGTGAGGTTGCTCAGCAGGGGAACGAAAGGTTCGTCCAGGATGAACTGAACGGTGTGCTCACCTTCGGCCACTACTTCATCAATGGCACTGTAAAGAGAGGCCCTTGCCCCGGTATATTCGGGATGCAGAATTGACTCATAGGTGTACACCACGTCGTCAGCAGTCAGCTGTTCCCCATCGTGGAAATACACGTCGTCACGGAGGAAGAAAGTCCATTCCAGCCCGTCCTCGGAGTACTCCCAGTTCTTTGCGACGTATGGTTCCAATTGAAGGTTTTCATCTGCCCGGACCAGCCCCGCGTACACCCGGTTGTTCACCCAGGAGGAAGGCGAATCGGTGGCCAGTAAGGGGTTCAGTATTACTGGCTCACCGGTCATGCCGTAGGTAATCTCGCCTCCCACTGCCGGGATCTCATCCTCCTCGCCGGATCCATTGTCAACGGGAGTGGTGGGTGCGGCCGAACAGGCGGCCACAAGCAGTAATGCGGCAGCAAGCAGCAGTGCTGAGACTTGCCGGAGACGATTCATGAAGATAGCCACTTCCTTCCCATTATGAGTTGCTGTGAGCGGATAGACTGCAGCTGGATTGCGGACAATCGTGATTCCATCTTCCGGAATAATCCCCTCCGTCGTTACCTTTTCGTAAACAAGTATGCAGGCTGCAGTGGCCCGAGTCCATGAAGATTTGTGGCGGCAATGGTATACTTTAGATGTAGAAGATCGCTCATTACGGAAGCACATCACTGGCATGTATGTGCACGCTGGAAATCTTCATATGGCAAAAGGAGGGTGCGCGATGAACAAACGAGATGTCTTGGGGTTTGTTGATGACCAGTTGGAAGAGCTGCATGATGCGAATCTTTACAACGAAATTCGAGTGCTCGAGGGTGCACAGGGGGCCTGGGTTACTATCGATGGTGAGGAGAAGCTCAACCTGTGCTCCAACAATTACCTGGGCCTGGCGGCGGATGAGGATCTCGGAGTTGCGGCAAAAGAGGCTATCGATGAGTTTGGAGTGGGGCCGGGGGCGGTGCGAACTATAGCCGGCACCATGAGTATCCACACCGAGCTCGAGAAGACCCTGGCGGAGTTCAAGCAGTGTGAGGCCTCTGTAGTGGTGCAGTGCGGGTTCAACGCAAACCTGACAGTTATTCCTCTTCTGGTCGGCAAGGGTGACATCATATACAGTGACGAGCTGAATCACGCCAGCATCATAGACGGGTGCCGTCTCAGCCGCGCTGACATACGGGTATACCCACATCGCAACACCGACGCATTGGAGAAGATGCTGCAGGAGGATGCCGACCACAAGGGACGCAAGCTGGTAGTTGTGGACGGCGTCTTCAGCATGGACGGGGACATGGCCGATCTGCCGCGTATTGCCGAGCTGTGCGAACAGTACGGCTGCATTTCCATGGTGGATGATGCACACGGTGAGGGTGTATTGGGTTCACACGGCTCCGGCATTGTCGACCACCAGGATGTGCACGGAAGAATTGATGTTGAGATGGGCACGCTGTCCAAGGCCCTGGGCTGTGTCGGTGGATTCATCGCCGGGGAGGCCCGCCTTATCGACTACATAAAGCAGCGCGGTCGCCCCTTCCTCTTCAGCTCCTCACTCACCCCGGCAGAAGCTGCGGCCAACCTGGCCGCGATCAAAAAGCTTATGGCCAGCGATGAGCTGGTCGAAAAGCTTTGGGACAATGCGCGTTACTTCCAGGAATCAATGCGGGAGGTAGGGTTTGACACCGGTAAGACACAGACCCCCATAACCCCGATCATGCTGGGCGAGGCGAAGGTCTCTGCCGAATTTAGCCGCCGGCTCTTCGAGAGAAACATATTTGCACAGAGCATTGGATTCCCGACCGTGCCGCGTGGAGAGGCCCGTATCCGGGTCATGCTATCAGCCGTACACAGCAGGGACGATCTCGATCTTGCCATCAACACCTTTGAGGAAATAGGTCGGGACATGGGGGTTCTGGACTGAACAGTTTCTACAGTCTCCTGGTCGGGGTCCTGCATGTGAGGGCCCCGATCGTTTTCTGATCCTGTAATCGCCTGTCAGCACACAATTATGT
>PWGR01000277.1 GCA_003554565.1 Clostridia bacterium | reverse complement strand
GACCTGGCGGATGAGGACAGTGAGGCCTTTGATGGGGTCATGACTGCACTGCGCCTGCCCCGGGATACAGAGCGGGAGAAAAAGGCTCGCTCCCGCGCCCTGCAGGAGGCAACCAGGCAGGCGGCGGAGGTGCCGCGGCAGATTATGGTTCGCTGCCACCGGGTTCTGGCGCTGGCTGTCAACATGGCGGAGGTGGGCAACAGCAACGCTGTCAGTGACGCCCTCGTGGCAGGCGAACTCGCCGCCGCGGGAGCTCGAGGCGGTGCGGCTAACGTGATGATAAATCTGAGCTCGCTGCGGGATGAGGAGTACAGCGCCGAGGTGACCTGCCAGCTGGAGCAGATGCAGAGCGAAGCAGAAGGCATGCTTCAGCAGCTGCGCGAGGTGGTTGACGAGCGGATGTGAGATGCTCTCCGCCCTTGAGATTGTGTTCTGTGGGAGGTGTGCTGTTGATCGGGGATACGAACTGTATATCCTACGCGGTCCTACCGTCCACCAACGCTGAAGCCCGCCGGTTAATCGAGGAGGGAGAGATCACCGGCGAGGCGTGCGTGACGGCAAAACGTCAGACCGGGGGACGCGGGCGGCGGGGTCGAACCTGGCATTCGCCCATTGGAGGTCTCTGGATGACCCAGATCATCAATCCCAGAATCCCCCGCGATCGTTGGTCTCTTTATCCCCTGATGGCGGGAGTGGCGGCTTCGGAGGCGGTTTGGTCCAGCTTCGGGGTGCGGTGTGACCTGAAATGGCCCAACGACCTGTGGTGCTCTGGATGCAAGCTCGGGGGTATTCTGTGCGAGACTGTTCAGGAATACATGCTGATCGGACTGGGGATCAACGTGCAGATCAACCTCAGTGATCTAAAAGATATTTCGGACCCGCGGGCAACGGATCTCGCGGAAGCCGGCGGGACGATATCTGGTGATGTGCCGCTGGCGGTTGATGAGCTGCGACGGGCGGTGCAGCGTCAGCTGTACCGGCAGCACCGGGTCCTTACAGAGACCCCTGATGTTCTACTGAAATCTTATCGGAATCGCTGCCTGCTCATGGACAGGTGCGTGCAGGTAACGGGCGAAACGGATTCATTTTTTGGACGAGCCAGGTGTGTAGAGGAGGACGGTGCCCTTCTGGTCGAACGCTGCGGCGGAACTCTGCAGCGGGTTCGGGCGGGAGATGTCACACTGCGTCTGGAGGCGGGTGTCGATGAATGACACGCTGACTGCGGTGGATGGTTTTCGGGTCGGACACTGTACAGATGAGGAGGCGCTCACCGGACTGACCGTGGTGCTCCCGCCGGAGGGTGCAGTTGCCAGCGTCTCGGTACGGGGTGCAGCCCCGGGCACGCGCGAACTGGGCCCCCTGCGTCCCGGAACCACAGTGGACCGGGTGGATGCGATTCTGTTGACCGGCGGTAGCGCTTTCGGCCTGGACGCGGCGGCCGGTGTCATGCAGTACCTGGCCGGGCTGCAGCGCGGAGTACGCGTGGGGGACAATGTGGTGCCGATCGTGCCCGGGGCGGTCGTGTATGACCTGGATGTGGGGATCCCGCGGGTTCCGTCGCCCGATGATGCTTATCTGGCCTGCACATCGGCAGATTCAGCCCCGGTGAAAGAGGGATCAGTGGGAGCGGGGGCCGGCTGCACAGTCGGAAAGCTGCTCGGCATGGGCCGGTCCATGCGGGGTGGACTGGGAAGTGCCGTCATTTCACTTCCTGGAGGAGGTATGGTGGCGGCTCTGGCGGTTGTCAATGCCGTCGGTGAGATCACAGATGAAAGGGGCAGAATCCTGGCCGGCATCCGGGACGATGAGGGTTTTGTGTCTTCTGAACAGGTGCTTATAGAGGACCGGGTGTGTTCCGGAAACCAGGGGGCTAACACTACCCTGGCGGTCATTGCCACCGATGTCATGCTGGACAAGACGGGATGCCGGCGCCTGGCCGAGTGGACGCATGATGGGCTGGCGCGCGGTATCCGTCCGTGTCACACATCCATGGACGGTGATGTGGTATTTGTAATTTCCGGGGGGCAGGTGTCCTGCGAGATGGACCGGGTGGGGGTCGCCGCAGTCCAAGCCGCAGCCGGGGCGGTCCGGCGCGGGGTAAGGATGGGGGTTCAGGCGGCCGGTATTCCCGCGTACCGTGATATAATAGCGGAACACCACTGTGGGACCATTGAACAAGAGGGCTCAGGAGGACTAAAATAGATAGCATATGATAGGGACTTGGGGTTTTTGAAGCCGGGTACCGGCACTCACCGCATCTGCAGGTCGGATCCCCGGCTGTATACTTGGTCCAGGTTCCCTGAGTTTAAATCCAGTCCGTCATCCGTATGGAGCCGGAACAGGAGGTTGAAAAAGTGAAGAAACTTACTCTACGGCACTACGTCCTGGCAGGGCTGCTCGGTGCGATGATAGCAGCACTCGGGTTTACCCCTTTCGGCATGGTGCCGGTACCGACGCCGGCCGGTTCAGCGACAATTCTGCACATCCCGGTCATTATCGCCGCGTTGATTGAAGGACCACTGTTTGGATCACTGGTGGGATTGATGTTCGGTGCAGTAAGCTACTGGCGGGCAGTAGTTGCCCCGGCCAATCCGATGGCACAGATGATGTTCATTGATCCCTTCACTGCACTGGTGCCGCGAATACTGATCGGGGTATTGAGCTATATTGCCTTTCGCGTGGCGCACAACGAGATCTGGCGCCGCGTCATATGTGCAGCCACGGGTTTTTTGGTGTGGGATCTGTCTTATCGGACGGCACTGCATCTTCAGTGGGTGGGAAGCTCACCGGCGACCTATCTCTTTTTCATGCCGCTCGGTGCCGGTGTGGCGTATTTTCTCTTGCGGCTGTTAGCTGGCGAGGATGCACCGGTGATCGCGGCCGCTCTGGCAGGCAGCCTGACCAATACTGTCGGGGTTATGACTCTCGTCACCCTCCGCGGCATTCTGCCGGCCTCTGCGAGTGCAGTTGTTGCCGTGGTGCATGGATTGCCCGAGGCGGCCGTGGCGGTGGTGATTACGCTCCTGGTGTATCGCTCACTGAGCAGGCGGCTGGCGCACGAAGGGGGATAGAGATTGCTACTGGCGGTCGATGTGGGTAACTCAAATGTTGCAGTCGGCGTATACCGCAAGAGTGAACTGCTGGAGCGCTGGAGGCTGGCGACCAGACGGGAAGCAACGGCGGACGATCTGGGAATCAGCATGCGATCGTTGTTTGCCACCAACGGGGTGGAACCGGATGATCTGCAGGCCATTGTATACGCGTCTGTGGTGCCGCCATTAGATGATGCATTTGAGAAGATGTTTCAGCGCTATGTGGGGCTTGAGCCCCTGCAGATTGAGCCCGGGGTAAAGACCGGTGTGGATGTCCAGTATGACAACCCGCGCGAGGTGGGTGCCGACCGCATAGCCAATGCTGCGGCGACGCAGGTGCGCTCTGGTGGGCCCGCAGTGGTGGTGGATTTCGGTACTGCCACGACATTCGACATTCTCAGTTCCGAGGACAGGTATGTCGGCGGGATAATCATGCCGGGGGTGGGCATCTCAAGTGAGGCCTTGTTTCACCGGGCGGCGAGACTGCCCCGCGTCGATCTCTATTCTCCCGATAGAGCAGTTGGACGAAATACCAGCGAAAGCATGCGTTCAGGAATTGTCCACGGCCACGCTGGAGCAGTTGATGCCGTGGTGGATAAGATACAGGGGGAAATTGGACCACTGCGACAGGTAATTGCCACCGGAGGCTGGGCAGGAGTTATTGCTCCCGAATGTCGAAGTGTTCACGAAATAGACCCGAATCTGACACTGGAAGGATTGCGCATAATATACATGCGCAACCAGAGGACCTGAGGGGAGGGGCTGTCAGCATGATCGAAATGGATCTCATAACGGTAGGCATGGCCCCGCGCGGCGACGGAAATGTGCTCGTATTGCGCGAGGTGGACGGCGAGCGAATGCTCGTTCTCGGTATCGGGTTTGCCGAGGCGACGTCCATTGCAATGGCGGCAGAGGGAGTTGCCCCGCCTCGTCCCATGACCCACGACCTGATGCTCAGCTTGATTGGGCGTCTGGGTGGATCGCTGCAGGGAATAGTGGTGCACGACATGCGTGGAGAGACCTTCATCGGGCAGATGGAGATATCAACCGACAGTGGTGTCATGGAGATTGACGCCCGACCCAGTGACTGCATTGCCCTCGCTATCCGCGAGGAGGTACCGATATATGTCTCCGACATGGTCATGGATATGGCAGCGGTTACCCAGGATATGATCGGCGATGACGATGAGGAGGAGTACCAGAACTGAAACGAAACACCTGTGTCAGGTGGTTTCTTCATAGGGCCGGCCTCCCGGGAGAGAGGCCGGCCCGTGCGGTTGTGTGCCCGGCATGAGCGAATGCTGGGGGGTGAAAGTCCCCTGTGGGCAGTGGCCACGTAGGACCACTGGTATGGAAGGGCTGTGTCAAGGTGAAGCCCTTCACGGGTTTTTGACCCAT
>PWGR01000255.1 GCA_003554565.1 Clostridia bacterium | reverse complement strand
CCCGCACCTGTTCGGGCAGGAAGCTTCCCTTCTTCCTTCAGGTGTTCGTGCGCCATCTGCAGCTCATGCTGCAGCCGATCGCGATGCCCGTGCCCCTGCGCCATCTCCCGGTTGATCCCCGCGACCTGGCCGACTGCCTCGCCGGTCTCCCGCGAGGTGGTGGTCCTGCTGCCCCTTGTAGCTTACGTCGTCGTCGACGCTTATTCATGACGGAAGAATCAAAAGGCAAGGTGACTAACTGACGTGAGGCAATCACTCTCTATGGGAGGGTCGCTTTTACACCATTTGCTGAAATTTGGCCACAGCATTTATGGGGATCTCCCTCAAGCCGAGAAAACCTAAATGATCCAGTAAGAGACTCGTAATCATCTGTCTGGTAAAGGTTGCGGCCTCGAAGAAGGTAACGCCGACTTGCTGTCAGCAGCGTATCTGTCTTCAGCCAGAATAGCAGTCTGGGGCGGGGTTCGCTACCCCTGATTCATCAGTCCGATGCTCGAGGTATCGATTGACACGTACCAGTACAGGCCAGATCATCTGGGCGCTTCGCTCCTATTCCCGCAGTTCATACCTCCAGCTTCGCTCATCCGGTGTCCAGATCAGGCCGACCAGGTGGACCTTTTCCTACTTGGATGCCTTCGTTGGGTAAACGATTGCTCCTGTTTCCGACAGCTCGCCAATATCCCATATGACAGTCACAAAATCCTGCAGTTCAATGATATCGTGCGGCACCCGCTCCACAGCATCATCGAGATCGAGGCGTGCCCCTGAATTCGACTCAGCCTGAGACATGTGTCGGGATGGTGTAAGTTGGTTGCCCTCATTATTTTCTCGGCGATGTAGGCCAGAAACCTGCGGGTGGCTGCCATAATCTCCGATAACCTCGGTATGCAGAATTGGCACCCGTCCCACAAGTCCCACGGGCGTCGGGAGGCGGCCATTCGGGAATCCCCTGCACGCACCTTACTCTGACCTCATCGGGTCAAACAATCTTCCCATCGTGGCGCAAGAACATGGTGCTGCAGGCGTGTTCCGGGGCATCACACGCCATAGCAAGAAGGACAAGCAGATACTCGACATTGTTGGTGAGTACCTGGTCAGTCTGGTCTGGACATCTTGACTGGATACAGTGCTCCAGTAAGGTAGTAACCCTCGCTTCCTATAGTAATTCTTGCTCCCAGATATGTCCCGGGTTTGAGTCGTCTCAACAGCTCCGGCGCCACCCGGACCTCCCGCAGCATCCTCGTGGTTT
Organism: Clostridia bacterium; assembly: GCA_003554565.1. Classification (GTDB taxonomy): domain Bacteria; phylum Bacillota; class Sulfobacillia; order SLMV01; family SLMV01; genus PWGR01. The sequence continues at coordinate 17,437 of PWGR01000255.1, read as the reverse complement.
CCGTGTCAACAAGATTGGCCCCAGTATCTCCCACCTGCATGACCTGAACCGGGCAGCGGAAACTTTCCCTCGACGGGGTGATGTCGTCGGCATCTGGATAGTCGAGCTCCCACCAGTACTTCTCTCTGATCTGCAGTCCCCATTCCGAAGCCTCCTTGATCGTCTCCTCGCAGTGGTCTCGGACGTCCTCACAGATGATCTCTTCTTCGTGCAGCCAATTGATGAATTGTCCCATTGTGGCTCGGCATCCCTTGATGACGCTGGACCCCATGACCAGATGCTGCGGAAGATGGATCCAGAAAAAGTCGTCCAGACTCATCAGAAGCGGCAGGGGGTCGGCGACCCGGGAGAATTCTACCTCGTTCATCCGTAACAGTACTCCATCGATGTAGACGTAGTAGAACCCATACCGATCCAGGAACTCCAGGACCTTGCCCATGTCGCTCCGGTACCGGTCCACAGTGCCCGGTCGCAGCCGGTGATGCATCTCAGCCAGAAAGTGCCTGACCATGTTGTCCGCCGACCGCTGGGAGGGAAGGCATTCCCGGTGTTCCCAATACCAATGCAGGTGGGTGTTGGTAACTGTCAGTGAGAAGTGCTCCGGATCGAAGTTCTCACCCAACCATTGAACAATACTCTTGTGCTCCCTATGCTCGGGGTCAGCCAATATATCCAGCATTTCCCTATATCCCCATGCTCCGCCTGCATCCTCGGGTGGTGCACACCGGCATCCGTCCAGGCAGATGGGGTACGGTATCTCCTCTTCCGTTACATCATTGACGACGAGGATGTGGCGCCAGGAGTCGCCGAAGTCATATTCGTACAGAAATGTGTCGTCCGGTTTGAGATAAAGATCGGAGAGTCGCGTTGTCAGCGAGCACTGCAGATCCGGTGGATAGTCCACGAAGCTTTGCAGGCCGTAGGATTTTCCGCCCACTTCGAATAGGTGCAGGTGGTACTGCTCCCATTCCATCGCCACCTGCAGCACCATGTGCAGCTGGTTGAGCGTCATGTCTGCGGGAACCTGCAGGGTTCTCGTTATCGGCGGGCTGATTTCGTCCAGCATTACTTCCAGAATGTAAGAACCAGCTTTTTCACTCATCTGTGCCTCCCAAATTGTACTCAACTGCCAGTATTCACTCAGCCGTTTCTCTCTCGTTCAGCCTGGGTCGCAGCTGCACCGTCGTTGATTCGCAACGGTTGTGACGGTTTCCCCGCGCCGCCGGTTCCGGCTGTATTGAATGGCCGCCTGCACCCGCACTAGAAGGGGAAATGTGCCCCCCGATTCCGTCTCGACGGCGTCTGGGGTAAGTCTGCCCTGTCTATGCCGAGGATCCTGCCGGCGCCGTACAGGGGTTCGCGCATATCCACAATGGTCTGATCATATTCCTCCTCATCTATCAACCGCCACACATGCGCCAATCCTTCCGAGGATATCAGGTGACAGAACTCCATGGCCAGAAGCGTCCGTATGGAGGTGTTGTCCTCCCGCGGAAACAACTGCAGAAGGGCCTCTTCACTCACCGGTCTCTTGATCCCCCCAAAGATGGCCGAAGAGAAGAGGCGGAAGTGGTTGTGTTCGTGCGGAAAACGTTCCGCGAGCTGCCGGATGACCTCTTCTGTTCCGATGCGGATCAGCGCCCGGTTGACTTCGTCGCACAACAGATCGGTGTCGGCTCGCAGTCGGTTTAAGAGGGTCGGAACTGCCTCCTCAATGCGCGCCAGCCCGGCCACGATGACCAGGTGGAGTTCATCGTAGTGCTCCCAGTTTTCCTCGTCGCGCAGGACAGCCGCTACGGCATCGGTATCGAGGTCATCTCTTTCGCCGAGGATCTCCGCGATGAAACGGGGTCGTTGATCTTCTGTGCTGCAAGCTGAAGGAAGATGGCCGCAACCCTCCTGTTGCATTAACTCGCCCAGGAGATCCGGGGTGGATGTCTCAGAAAGACGGGTCTTTTCCCGGATAATTCCCAGCGCCTCTTCAGTCAGGTTGTGTGTCTGGTTGAGATCCGGCATCATCGGGGACAGGAGGTGTGCATCGGCGGAGGCGATTATGGAGCTGTATTGATAGGCGATCTGTGCACTCTCAGTGTGCTCTAATCGGTCTATCGTTTTGCGTAGGCTGTCTTCAGTCTGTGAGAACCGGGTGGCAAAGCTCAGCAGGGAGAGGCTGCCTTCCTCCCCGTAGCTGTCATAGGCCTGGAATATGAGCGGGATGAGCTCTCGATCCGTACTGCAGCCGGTGTCAAAATACGTGATTGCGTGTTCACGTACCGCTTGCTCTGCGTGCAGCAGACAGGGTTTGACTTGCTCTGGCCGTAACACCTATTATCCAATCCTTTCCGTGATATCATTCAGTACGTTTACCAACCATGAGTGGAGCATGCAGTTACAACGACACACCAACATTGAGGGTCAGATGTTGCCACTGAAGCGGACAACCATACGGCGGCACGATCAACGAAGGTGTGTCAAGTAAATATTTCTGGATGGCAGATCGTGCCCCCTGCTTTTGCGCGCATCTCATATTGCAGGTGCAAAGTGGTTCTCAGTGAGAGCTCCCGTGGCGCGAGGCGGGCCTGCGGTTTGCGCTGGCGGGGGAGCATTCTGACCTACATGATGCCTTGCAGAAACCCGCGGGGAAGAAGGTGAATGAAACAGTGCGCGAGACTGCCCTCGCCGGGGGTGCGGGGGGCCGGAGGCCGGCAGATGTCATAGTGTGCCTGATGGGAGACATTGGCTAGAGAATTGTGGGCGTCATGCCATATGCCAGGGCAGTGGTATTCTGCTCACGAGGTGCCCTTCTTGGCCTTCAAATCTGTTTTCAGTCCGCGACAGAATGGGTGAATGCCGGGTTAGTTTCGACGGCTGGCATCTAACGGTCCCGGAGGGATATCATGGTCATGGAGCGTGCAGCCGTTTGGGCAAAATGGGAAGATGGAGAAACGGAGAGGATGAGCCCATGTCGGAAAGGAAACCCAGCTTTCGACAGCAGGTGATGGATCTTCTGAACGATTCGGGCCGGGCAATGACTGTCGATGAGATGGCAGAGAAACTGTTACCGGACCTTTCGCGCAAGAGGGCACACGGGAAGATCAGGAGTGCCCTGGGCACAGACAATGACCTGGCCGTTCGAGTTGGCCGCGGCAGATACGATCTGCTGCTGCGGCGGCTTATCGGCGCGAGAATCCGCTACCGGCCATCCGTCTCAGAGGTGAATCACGGCGTTCTCAACGTATCACACGATCTGTCTTTGGTGTTTTCGTCCTTCGATGACAGCAAGAAGAAGTTCACTGAGATGGACCTCATCGTGACTGATGAGGAGGGGAATGAGATTCCCGTGAGAACGTCCAATCCTGGAGGCCCCCGTCCACCTCACCTCAAGGAGGAGTTTTTTCCCGACCTCCGGTACGTATTTTACCGGCTCCTTCTGGGAATTGACGTCTTCTTCGAGGACAACGACTTCACATTGGGAGACGAGCTGGTCATTGAGATCGTGGATCTCGCTCCCCCCCATTACCGGATGACAGTAGAGAAGGAGGGGGAGCGCGACGAGGAACAGATCCGCGCCGCGGATGCGCAGCTGGTCGAGACCTGCTACAACATACTCAAGTACGTGCGGGAGGAGACCCCCGATGACCTTATGCGCAAGCTCGCCGGCCTGCACGACTTTTCGCGCGGTGTTGCGCCTCATCTCCCCATGTATGTTTTGCCGCGGGATTCCCGGTTTTTGTATTTCTTCCCGTCTTACTACCTCCTCGAGCATCCCCGTGCAGCTCAAATCCCCTTTTACGAGAAGGACGCCGAACAGGAGGAAATGGAGGCTCTCCTGCAGGGAGCTTCTGCATTCCAGAGGGATATCGATGATCACATCGAGCGGATGAAAAATAACGTGAAGGAGATGTTCCCATCTGGGTTACCCGTTGATGGACTGGTCTCCGACGTGGTGGAACAGCTGGTACGCGGGCAGCCCGAAAAGCTTCGCTCCGCCGCCGAGCTGCACCAGATACTGCGTGAAGTGTGCTTCGACCGCATGCGGATCATGCGCGGTCTTTGGCCCGGTGATCCCGAGCCGACCGATGTACAGCAGTGGCTCAAATTTGTGGAGGAGCAGAGCTAAGGCAGGTGAACCGTCCGGGCTACTCACCCAGGATAACCCTATCACGTCCCTGGAATGAATGAGGTTCGGATCATTAACTGATCCTCAATATCACCCGGCTCCCCATGCACGTGATCAAATCCATTTCCGTAGTCTTTACGACGGGGAGAGCAGTCAAGCCGGGTGAGGCTCCTGTCGACGCCGTTGAGATCCGGGTGCAAAATGGAGACCGTCCGGGGAGCCGTGCTCAGTGTGTACTGGCAATGGAAGCAACAGGAGATGGGCAGCAGCATCTACGTTGACCCCCGCCGAGAAGGAATTGGTTACTGATGACCTGGTGGCCCAGAGGATTCTGAGCAGGGGAGCAGGTTGAGGCTGAACATGACCGATCAACCCCCAATACCATACTTTCGGAACGGGGGGTCGGGTCGTGTGCTCCCCGCCAGCTGTTCATCTCGTCAGCGCTCTCCAAATCCACTTCTCTTCGCCATGTGTCTCGTGGTACATCTTCACGTATTACTGACCGTAGCCTGCTCGCTGCTGGATTAGACTGGGCGATGCTGCTTCAGATGGCAGCGATAAAGAGGAGATTTCCAACGTCAGGTCGAATAATGGATATAATGGCAGCGTATAAATTGCTGATCTGAGGCAGCGAAGATCAGGGAGAGGAGCTAGAGATGACCGATCAGGAGGGCAGGACCATGCAGACTCCATACAAGATGCGCGGATTAGGCTCAGAGGACTTCGCACTTATAGAAGAAGAGACCGTACGATTGGTGGAGCACAAGCGCCTCGGCACGTCCACCACAGAGATGAATATCAAAGATATCGTATTCATAGACAGACGCCCCCAGGAAGAAGGAGAGATATTGATCCTTCGCCGCAGAGTGGGCAATCCAATGCACATAGGTCCTCTTGATAGCGAAGTTGCTGCTGCCGGGGTGGGATTGCTCGAGAGCTTGATGGAGACTCAGTGACCGGAGCTGGGCCCCGGTTTGCGCGGATGCCCAGCTCATTGACTGTCTGTTGACCTTCCTTCTACCTCGACTTCCTTTTCAAACGATCGATCCTCTTCTGCATGGTCTCGAGAGTCCTGCTCGTCTCTTCATGGTCAATCTCAAATCTCAGGTAGAGTATGGTGCTCTCTTCGACCCCATCAGGCAGGTACTTGAGGGGAAGGTCCAGCTGGATTTCCTCCTCACCCAGAAGAAGCACTGCAGTATCACCTTCCATGCGATCGACAACTGCCCGCATGATCCCGCACACCACCTTTCAATCGACGTATGCTATGCCCTCATCCCGGATGTCTTTTAGCCGGCTCGGCCCGATGCCTGTAACGCGCGTAAGGTCATCCAGTGAATCGAACGGTCGCTCCTCCTTGATTTCCTGTGCTCTCGCCTCGCCTATATGGACTATCCCCTGCAGTTCTTCAAGACTCGCGGAGTTGATATTCACGCTCCCGACAGCAGCCTCCTCGGTTTCATCTTCAGGGTCTGGATCGACCTGCTCTTCCGCTGTGTATTCCCACGGGTCGCCATCGACAGAGATGGATTCTCCGTCTGTGGTGAAGACCACGGTCCCCTGTTTGTCATTTCGGAATATCTCGACGCCGGCATCATTCAATCGCCGCAACACCGCATCGTGGGGATGACCGTATCGGTTGTCCTCTCCCGCCTGTATCACGGCATAGGTCGGTGAGACCGCGTCCAGAAAAGATTGTGTGGTGGAGGTTCTGCTTCCGTGATGTCCGGCCTTCAGTATGTCAGCGGCCAGATTGACGTCCCGTTTGAGGAGTCTCTCTTCTGCTGCAGTCTCAGCGTCACCTGTGAACAAAAAGGCAACATCCTGGAAATCCAGGCGGCATACCACTGAGTTGTCATTCAGCGACCCCAGGTCGCGATCCGGGCCCAGGACGCTCAGCTCGGCGTTGCCCCCGAGGGGGATGACCTGATCTTCTGGAGTTTCATATGTGCAGTGCCCGGCATTGACCTGCTTTTCCACCTGGGTCAGGTAATCATCGTAGGTGATCGTCGTGTGCGGTTTTCCCGAGTCGATAATGCGGTGCACCTTGAATTCGGCCAGAACATCAATGAGGCCGCCTATGTGATCGGCGTGGGGGTGAGTCGCAATCACTATGTCCAGCTCCCGGATGCCGCGATTCACCAGGTACTCGACGACCACTTCTCCTGCAGCACGAACACCAGCATCTATGAGTATATTGACGTTTCCGGCCTCAACCAGAATAGCGTCACCCTGGCCAACGTCGATGAAGTGGGCCTCGATTTCTGTTATGTCATCGTGATTCCTTTCATCCTCAGTATCTTCCGGGTCGTCTGCGGGATCTACCGGGTCGTCCTCCGGGTCATCTTTGGGGTCCTCTTCGGGTTCCTCCTCTTCTTCGAGCTCTTCCTCAAGTTCGGTCGTCTCCTCGGCAGGTGCGGGTTCAGTGTCAGGCTCGGGACTATCACCGCACCCCGTGAGTCCAGTCATCAAAACGAGGATGACAAAAACAGTAACGATTGAGTTTCTGTGAATTCCGGACATTCCAGAATCCTCCCCAAGTTACCGGTATTGACCCGACGGATCAGCAGCTGTCCCTGCGAGTGGGACTCGGCGTTCTGCAGGCGTCTGATTTGTACCTCGTCGGACCGCGGATGCATTCTTGCTCTACACGCTCCTACATCTCATTTTCTCACGAGGGATCCGAATGGTTCCAGGAAGCTTACGGGCGCATTTCGGATAATGCCCCCGTACAACCTCGCGGAGGTGAACTGGCTGATCGGGTCGGCTCCGGTCGAAGAGACTGCCCAGATTGGCATAGGATGCACATCTCGGTGCACACGCAGGTATCGCAAAACCTCCGGCTGACTGACGCCGGGCAGCCCGGTGCACTCCGAGATCGACGATGCACCACCTGAGCAGCTGCCCTGCAGCCCAGATGCACCTTTGCCCCGTCCACAGATGACCTGGGTGGGGCCTTCCGGAGACCAGCACCCTGTTCATGCATCTGATTTTCGGTGCCCGGAATTAAGCATCGAGGGACGGATGAGTCTGGAAATTCGCAGGAACAGAACACTGAATTGTCGAAATATAGAAACAGATGAGGGTGCTCGCGTCGGAGGAAGCCGGGAGTCCGCCGGCCATCTGCACGTGAGTATCCGGGGCATCTGTACAGTGCTTACCTGGTGAGAGTGCCATCCACGGGAAAAACCAGTCAGCGAGCGAGGTGCTTCTCAGGGCCACTCTCTTTTTCCTGTCAACCGGGTCAGCCGCTCACTATTTCATGCACGAAGGAGTGATCCCGTTGGACAATACTGGCTCTACAGGTCTTCGGTTTACGGCGGAGGTGCAGGTCAATCAGCACCGACGTTCAGTTCTGATGTCAGTTGTCGATGTCGGCGTGGATGATACCCAGGATGCACGTAAGCAGCGCCTGGAGGTCACGCTTACCAGCGATCAGATGAAAGTAGAGATTGCAGAGCCTGGCATTCTGGGTCGTCCGTGCAGTATCATGGGTTCTCGCGACTCGGGTAATCTGACATACGTGGACCCGGAGACGAAGGGATTCTTCCGCATTCCCGACGATCATCGCGTCCGCATGGCCTATCGCCAACCCCTCGTCTGCAAGATCGACCGGACAGGTAAGAGGTCCGCTTATGAGGGACGCCAGGTGACCGAAGTGATTGTGCACATTCAGGAACCCAGGGGGAAGAGCTTTGTTCAGAGGCTTTTGGTCTGTGCTGACTCGGATCTGATGCCCTTTGCCGGGCAGACGGTGGATCTCATGATGGGCGGAGGCGCATGTGCCTGCGGTGAGGGCAGTCCGTCCGGATATCCCGCGGGCGAAATAGCAAAACTGGGCATGCCTCTTTCCGCCAGAATCTGTGTGCAGGGAGATGATGAGTATCTCACCAGCACCACCATCAATGAATTGAAAGTCGGCGACGTGAATCCTGCTGAGTTCATGCTCCCAAAGGAATCGAAAGATCTCGGCATCCGCTGGAGGGATGAGTTGAAGCGACCGGCCGAGAAGAGGCTCGTGCCCTTGTCGGACACCACTGCCCATCCGGCCATGCGGCCAGTGATGCCGCCGGTAGACTTGGATGACCTTTCGGGCTATCCCCCGACCGGCTCGCACGGTTCCGGTGACTCCCCGCAACCCGACGACGGGGGAGAAGAGGACGAGCAACCGTCCATTCCCTCCTCCGACTGGCACATCCCCGACGTGCTTGAGCCCACTCCCGTAGATATCGTCTCACCGGATGGTCCGAACAAGGTGGCCGTCAACGTCAGGCAGCCGCTGGTCGATGACATCCGGCAGGTCACCGGCATCATCTCAGAACGGATGCGGGGTTTCACGGCAGGGGATGGGGAGCTGGTCATCGACTGGTTGGAGCAGCTGAGGATTCATGCGCATTATAATCCGGGCCGCGACGGCATATTCTGCCTGCTGCACGACGAGCATGAGGGGCTGGGCCTGTTGGACGATGTCGCGCAAGAAATCGCGCGGGACATAATGAGCATTCCTTCCGGTGCGGCTATTATGCTGTACAACGAGCTGGCTGCACTGGGTATAGGAGCCTCCACAAGGCAGGCGATACTGCAGCTGCTGGCAGACCCGGGACTGCATCCGGAGGCCCGGTTCGAAGCGCTGGAGCCCGATCACCGCGACGAGCTGACGCAGGCGGTGCTCTGGCGGCGTGTGGGGGTCCTTCGGGCCGATGTTCCCGAGGAGACCGAGTGGGAGACCATCGCCGGGAACCTGCTGCAGGTGCGGCTGCGCGATATATCCTTCAACCTCGATATTAACCCGGCCACGGCGGGTCAGGATGCCGTGAACATCGTCGAATCCATGCAGTTCATCGAGGACGACGAGATAGTCTCCGATCTCCTGGCGCAGGCTGCCGAACGGAGGGAGCGGGCCGAGGAGTTACGGGAACGCGGGCAGAGCCTGTACGCGAGGGTGCTACAGCAGCAGGCACAGGTCCTGGAAATGCGTGCTGCGCGAAAGTCGCACGGACTGAGGCGGGGCGGGCACATTCCCGGGGCCCGGTTCTCCGCCCTCCTGGATCGCAAGGCGACGCGCAGGTTCTGGTTCAGCGCGGTGGGAGCTGCGGCCTCATGCCTGGTGCTCCCGTTCAGCTGCGCCGTTACCAGCACCGTGGCTGCGGTGGCCGTGATTCTGGCCCACGATTTCGGCGAGGTAGAGGTGCATGGTTCAGGTCTGCAGATTGAGGCGCGGGTACACCCGCAGGTGCAGGAAGACGGGCAGGTAGGGCTGAGGCTCGGATGGTTCGGCCTGTCCGCTTGCGACTTCGGCGTATACCACGTGAGCTCCATTCCCAGCGGTGTACATCAGGTATTCGACAAGATAGTGAACTATGTCTTGCAGACCAGCGATAAGGTCTTCGACGAACTGGAGGACGCCCTGGGGAGTGAGCTCAGCGATCTGCTGGACGATGTGCCGGTTTCTTTCCCTGGCGATGTGTGCCGCTTCGGAGCGACGATCGGCGACAGCGGAAGCTGCGCCAGGGAGGGGAAGGATCTCTATCTGGAGTCCAGGATGGTGCCCGCAGATGCTGACACCGAAGTCGGCGATGTCGACACCGCGATGCGTGACTTCATCCGCAGTGATGGCGACAGGTTCAGCGCGGATCTGGACGCCGCAGCTGGCGATGTGCGCCACTATCTTTCCTTTGCCCTCTCGCAGGGATTTTTGAATCACTATGCCCTGTGGCTATGGACGGAGGGAGCCTTCGGTCGAAAGCTGGACAGTGAGCAGAGGAACAGCATCGGCAATCAGATTTTTCGCCTGATATACTCCGACGCCGGACAGGGGTCGGGAGGCGTATCCGTATGGAAGCCGCGCAACGTCATCCTCGAGGCGGAAATCCAGGTCAACTCACCGCCCCGGGTACGCCTGACGCCTGCCTCCTCCGCGGCGGGCGGTTACGCGGCCGTCACACATTTTGACGATCTGCGCCTGCGCCTCAAGTGGCTGACCAGCGCCCAGTCGAGCACGGGCCCGACCGTACCCCGCCACCCGCGCATCCTCCACCTTGAATTTGCCGCCAGGGTGCCAACGCAGATAGCCTTCGGTCTTGCTGAGCTGGATGAAGAGGAAGGCGAAGTGGAGCTGAACATCAGAAAAATCAATGAACAGTTGCTGGATCTGTACTTCAATACGGCCGGGGCCATCGTGGAGGCGCGTGAGATTCAGGAGGTCGCCGGGGCATCATTTGGTACTGATGATGCTGATCTCGTCAACTGGGAGTCAGTGATGCAGCAGGTGCTTGATATTGCGCTCGAGGAGCGGCAGGATGAACTGATTGAGCGCGGGTCGCGCGATCCGATTAATGTGCAGAGGTACTCCGTAGCAGGCCACCAGGTCAGGGTCCAGCATGTTCCGCACCGGGGAGTGCTGTACTGTCATGCGGGGTTTGCGGGCCCCCTGCTGAGCTTCGAGTATCTGGCGTCGTTGTCGTGTGCGGACGCGAGGGCGATCCTGCAGCTGCTGAATCCGCCCGGGGATTCCCAGGAGCCGAATTGACGGCAAAACGGTGCTTTGGATGAGCGACCTCATTGATGAGGACGCGCAGGCGGAGGTGGGGAGCCTGCCCGCTTTCGCCCCGGAGTCTTTCAGCCATTCCATCCAGAGACCACTGCCAGCTCTCCAGTTTGCGGCCCTCGACCCCGACGCGGGCTGTCGAAGTCTACCGGTGGCGGGGGAACAATCATGATTAGGAGGGATCGATTTGCCTTCAGACAGAGACAGTCATTATTATCCTGGTCATTGGAGGGAATGGGAGCGGAAGTGCCCGGAAGAAGTGGATATGTGTCCGGAGGGAGTTGAGCGCGCCGTTGAGTTTTCCCGCGAGGCCGAGACTCAACTTCCCCGGGATCTGGCCCTCGAGGCGGCCCTCAAGCTCGAGGAGCCGTATGCTGAGGTGATCGGTCCCATGAAAGAGCGTGGCGGTGTCACCGGGGTCATTCTGCGCCACGGATATATCGTCGCGGAGTGGGGGGATACGAACCGGGTGGATATGACCTTCAGTGTGACGAAGAGCTACCTTTCCACCGTCGCCGGCCTTGCCTTTGACCGTGGGCTGATCCATGATGTGCACGACAGAGTTGGCGATTATGTCACCGATGGTGGCTTCGATTCATCCCACAATCGACCCATCACGTGGCATCATATGTTGAACCAGACCAGCGACTGGTCAGGCACCCTGTGGGGCAAACCCGACTGGGCGGATCGGCCGGAAGGGGACAGGGCCAGCTGGCCCCACCGTCAGCTCAACACCCCGGGCACACGCTGGAAATACAACGATGTCCGGGTCAACCGATTGGCCCTTTCGCTCCTCCGGATATGGCGCAGGCCCCTGCCCCAGGTGCTGCGCGAGTACATCATGGACTCGATAGGTGCGTCCCCGACGTGGCAGTGGCACGGTTACGACAATTCGTGGGTGACGGTGGACGGTCTGCGGATGCAGTCGGTCAGCGGGGGCGGGCACTGGGGCGGCGGCATGTGGATTTCTACCCGGGACCACGCGCGCTTTGGCCTGCTCTGCCTGCGAGATGGTAGATGGAAGGACAGACAGCTACTCTCGCAGGATTGGATTCGGAGGGCGAGGACCCCCACAGGTACGCACCGCCCCGAGGAGCTCACCCCGGCGGGGCAGTCAGTTCCCGCCAGGTACAAGATTGACTATGGATACATGAACTGGATGCTAAACACCGGCAAGATGCTGCTGCCGGGTGCCCCAAAGACGAGTTATTTCCACGCCGGCAAGGGGGCCAACATTATCTGGGTGGATCCCGAACACGACCTGGTGGCCGTAGTGCGGTGGATTGATCGTGAGCAACTCGATCAGTTCGTCCGGCTCATCGTAGACGCCGTGCAGTGAAATATTGTGGGATCGCGGGGCAGCACACGTCAATGACCGGGAGCGGCTGCCCCCATCATCTCGATGAGCACGTAGGGCGCGGATCACCCGCCCTGACCCCTCAGCGATTGAGTTCCCGGGATCGCCGGGTGGCCTGCTGTATGCCCTCGTGGATGACCCGGGCGAAACCTGCCCGTTCCATGGCTTCCAGTCCCGCAACGGTAGTCCCTCCCGGTGACATGATCCGTTCGCGGAGGACACCCGGTTCCTCCGTGTTTGCCGCCAGCATGGCGCCCACTCCCACTATGGTCCGCCGCGCCAGCACCTTGGCCACCTCAGGTGAAAGACCCTCGGCCTCCCCGGCGGCAGCCAGGAGCTCAACCATCCGGTAGACGTAGGCCGGCCCGCTGCCGCTCAGACCGGTCACGATGTCCATGGCTTCCTCCTGCACTTCCACCACCTCACCCACAGCCGCGAAAATCCCCCTGGCCAGCTCCCGGGCCTCCGGCGGCACCTCTTCCTCGTAGGCCAATCCCGTCACCCCGGTCAGCACGTGACATGAAGTGTTCGGCATGGCCCGGACGCCAAAGGCGCCCCCGGGCAGGTATTTTCCCAGGCGATTCAGGCTCACCCCGGCTGCCATGGAAATGACGACGTGGCCAGCCTCCAGGTGACGGGCAGTCTGGGTCATGGCCACCTCAAAATCCTGGGGTTTGACGGCCACCAGGATGCATCCACATCGGGGGACTACCAATTCCTTTCTTGGTGCAACTCTGACTCCATATTTATCAGCCAACTTCTGGAGTCGCCTGCGGTTTGATCGGTTGGTGACCCGGATGGAAAACGGTGGCAGGCAGGCACCTCTGATCAGTCCACGCAAAAGAGCTTCTGCCATCTGTCCGGCTCCGATCATACCGATTTCCATATCTCCATCTGATAGGGCCTTCCGCACGCGACCTCAGCTCCCTTCACGTCCTGTATGAGATCATTTGTTTGTTCACACCGGCCTGTGCCGGCCCGCAAAAAACACAACAACCCTCGCCCGAAGGACGAGGGTTCGCGGTACCACCTTCGTTGGCCGCCCGCCAGAAAGGGGCGGCCCACTCATTCAGCCTGGCAGCTGGTCCCCTGTATCGCGGGGGTACGCTGCTCTACCGTCCGGTCACACCGGACAGCAGGCAGAGGCTCCGGGGTCGGGTTCGGAACGTTACGGCGGGATCCTCCCAGCCGCGGGATCCCTCTCTGGGGCCGGATACCGTCCTACAATCCCCTTCATGGCCGCATCAAACTGTGTTTTGCTCTCATCATTATCCCCCCGTTTTCGATGTTACGTCAAGATCGAAAACGTGCGAATCTTGAGGGGGGGAGGGGGGAGGTACATTTCTCCGCAGCCTGTGTTCCAATAGCAATTGGCCAACGGCAGAACACGTTTTAAATCATCATGCCCCGATCAGCAGCCGGAAGCGCCCCGTATGCTCCCTGGGTGTTCTCAGTGTTTCATTGCCTGACACTCTTTTTCGTTATTCGTTGCTGTCCGTAAAACTCTCTCTGATTTGGGCGCGGTCATTGAAAAAGGCTTTGTGGCCCAGTTCGAGGAGTATGAAGACAGTGAGAGCTACGCTGCCTACGATGCCGAGCATTATGGCGATCTGATATTCGATGGCGGTCAGCGGGGATACCCCGGACAGGATCTGCCCGGTCATCATACCCGGCAGGAAGACGATCCCCATCCCTACCATGGAGTTTATGGTGGGGAGGATAGCCGCTGCGAATGCATCGGAGACCACTGATCTCATCGCCATCGAGGGGGTAGCTCCCAGCATGAGCGCCCCTTCCACCTGCGATTTCCTGGTCTTTACACCATCTATGAGGCGTTCGGCGCCGAGGGAGACTCCCGTCATGCTGTTGCCTATGAGCATGCCGGCGATCGGTATGAAGTACTGAGTTTCGTACCAGGGTTGCACACCCACGACGATCACGAGGAAGTACAGCAGAGTGACAGTAGTTCCGGAGAGGATTGATATTGCTATCGCGCGGACCAGCACATGGTCGACCGGGATTTTCACCCGTTGCAGCACATTGTGCACTGCGAACACCTGCATGAGAAGGAGTAGGGCGATGGAAAGCAGTACATGATTGATCTCCAGTACGTAGGCCAGGACATAACCCATGACTACCAGCTGCAGGGACATCCGCACGGTTGATATCACGATGTCTTTCTCGCGGCCTATTCTCAGTCGCTGTACTATCAACAGTAGAACCAACAGAAACACATATGCGGCTATCATGCGTATGGGACCGATCGTTATGAGGTCCATGGTGTACCTGCGGCCACCTCCTCGACCCTGCGTATTCTCCCGTCGTGTACGAAGACCGTAACATCTGCTACTCCCCGCGCTATCGCTTGGGAATGCGTAACCATTACCATGGTTATGTCACGCCTCCGACATTGTTCGCTCAGCTGTTCTACCACGTAGTGTTCGGTAGAATCGTCCAGGGCAGAGGTGGGTTCGTCCAACAGCAGTACCTCTGGCTGCATGAGGATTACTCTGCACAGGGCCAACCTTTGACTCTCGCCACCGGAGAGATTATCGACACCATCTGACAGGTCCTGGCTCAACCTCATCCGCTGGAGAACCTTCCTCATATCCTTGTCCTCAGGTGTATGCAGCTGCGCATAGTGGAGCCCGGCCAACAAGTTATCCCGGATGGTGCCCGGAAACATAACGGGTGACTGAGGGGCCAGGATGACCTGCCGCCGCAGTTGCACTGGATCCCAGTCCTTGAGGCACCTGTCGCGATACTGAATTGTCCCCTCGTCAGCACTTATGAGGTGATTGAGGAGGCGCAGCAGAGTCGTTTTCCCGCTGCCGCTTTCCCCGACGATGCAGGTGACCGCTCGAAGGGGGATGGTGAGATCGTCTACCTGCAGGATGTCGCGATACTTCACGTCACACAGGACCAATCCATTCTGCTCATTCATATTGTGCCATCATCCTCTGTCAAGATTTCGCCCGCCAGCTCCTTCGCCTTCTCCCGACCTTTGGCGAGGATCTCTTCGCCCAGATCGGTCGTCTCGTAGTATTTCCTCACCTTACCTTCCTCTGTCTTGTCATGTCGTGAAAGAAGACCCCATCGTTCAAGCCGATGCAGCATGGGATAAACCACGCTGGCGCCGACATCGTATCCATGTCTGCGTAGCTCGTGTATCATCCAGATACCATAGATGGCTTCCTCGCTCGCATGGTGCAGGATGTGCAGAGACAGAAATCCCGAGTACAGTCGCCGGAGTATCTTTTCCTTCACAATCCTGACCTCCTATATCGTGTTACGATATCAATTGCCAATATCATAGATTGTCTCGTTGCTCATGTAAAGTGCATGTCATACTTAGGGCCCAGCACCTGGCGGTTCACCGATAATGTCTTCCCCCGATGTTGTAAAGCGATATCGGGTAAGGATATCGTAGGGCGCAGGTCCGTCTCACATAAACCTACGGACGGAGGACAGGGGAAAGATGTGATTCCCGATGGCCAATCGGCGTGCAGCAGTGCAGGTTTTCGATACGACATTGAGAGACGGAGAGCAGGCTCCCGGTGTCAGCTTGCAAGCGGAGGAGAAGATCGAAATACCCCGGTGTCTGGAGGACTTGGGGGTCGATGTCGTCGAGGCAGGTTTTCCCGTCACGTCCCGAGGGGAAGAGGCGGCACTAAGAGCACTGTCGAGGGAGCTGCGGGATGCCATGGTTGCAGTTATGGCGCGGGGCAGAGAGGCTGACATCACCGCGGCAGGACGACGGGCGATGAAACATGCTGTACAACCCCGCATCAACATCATTTCCCCCACGTCGGACATTCATCTCTTTCAGGTGTTGTAAATGACCGGAGAAGAGGTTCCGCAGGTAGTTAGTAAGGCCGTCGAATATGCTCGTGCATATGCAGAGGAGGTGCAGTTCACTGCCCTGGATGCCAGCCGTACGGACGTCAGCTTCCTGATTCAGGTTGCCGTTGCTGTGCAGGCGGGTGCTGATGCGATCTGCCTACCCGACACTGTTGGACACATTACGCCCTGGGAGTACGGCAGTGGTCTCATCCATTGATAACTGGTGTAGACTGAGTTTCTGCCCTGATGCACGGTTATGTCCTTCGTATCGACGTAAAGATCCTCTAGTGCTGCACATGTTCTACTCCAGCAGTCTGCGGCCAATTTACGATTGCGTCTGCGGGCCATCGCCCAGCCAGGTGCCCACTTCCCCGCGATATCGACCAGAGCGGTGAACCCCACCTTCTGCGTGCCACCCGCATAACCCACTCACGGTCGTTCACCAGATCCAGATCGCCTGCATTCTCCTGTAGAATCCTCTGCACCACGCCCGGCCGGTGCTTCGGTACGTGCCCCTTGAGATCCAGGTTGGTCTCCTGCAGCAATCTCCGGATGCGCTTTGAGTTGATCTTGTCACCCGTACGAGCCTCCAGCCCCGGCTTCAGACGCCGGTAGCCCTGGGTTCTCCACGATGGCTGTGTGCAGTTCCTCCTTCAATTCCTCCTCTTGCTCGTCAACCGCTTCCTCCCGCTTCCTCCGGTAATGCCAGGTCCCCTTCGATGAGGCGAGCCCCTCGCAGCAACGGTTCAGGCCGTACTCGTGCCGATGTTGTTTTATCAGGGTCACCTTCTTCGTTCACAGTCAGCGCTCGCCCAAGATATTTTTTAACAGGGCAATCTCCACTTCTTTCTTGCCGAGGATGTGCTCCAGATCCGACACCTTCTCTCGTAGTTCTTGACCTCCTCCTTGCCGCCGAACACCTCGGCGCCTTTTTCGATAAACTGCTGCTTCCAGTTGGAGACGGTAACCGGGTGTACATCATATGGCCGGGCGATCTCGGAAAGAGGCTTGTCCGACTTTAATACCTCCAGGGTGACCTGAAACGTGAATTCTGGGCTATACTGCTTCCTTGATTTTGCCATTCCGCTTCCCTCCCCTCGGGGAGAGAATACCACTCCACCTGACCTCCAACAATTTACCCCGTGCTATATCCCTCAGGGTGGGTCGAATTCAGGGGTGCACCTTGGAGGTGGGAGCGGAGGTGTCGCGAATGGTACTGGGAAAGCACTCGGGACGGCACGCTCTGGCAGCGCAGCTGGCGGAGATGAATTGCAAGGTCGATGAGGATCAGCTGGAGAAATTGCATGAACGTCTCACACAGGTGGCGGACAGCAAGGCGTACATCTCGGAGAGCGAGGTTGCAGATCTGGCAACGGAAACACTGCAGGCCGGGTGCCGATCCGACGGCAGCTCCTCCGAAAGCGCGAAAAGGAAGGGGAGGTGTTGTGTTGGGAGGTAAGTGCTTTTCATTCCAGGTGGGTAATCTACAATGCATGGCGGTAAGCGATGGGACTCACACATATGTTGATCCCGCCTCAGTGCTCTTTGCCGGCGCACCGCAAGATGATCT
>PWGR01000209.1 GCA_003554565.1 Clostridia bacterium | reverse complement strand
TACTGCAGCGGCAGTCGCGGCCTTCTCGGTACTCGCCAGTACCCTTTCCACCAGGCGAGTACCGAGAAGGCCGCGACTGCCGCTGCAGTAATGCCCATGGCAATCGGTACCACAAGGTTGAGCAAATGAGTCCATGCAGGCATTCTCCATAGACCATCGCAGGCAAACCATACACAGGATCCGGTTCTGCGGCAATGATCGTCTCAAACATCAGGGCAATTGTGAAAAACCCATACATGATTGCCGCCCCCTGGCCAACCCTGCTGTCGGGGACGCCGCAGGTTGCTCGGGACTCTTCCGGCCGTCATGAGCATCGTCTTTCCATGCGGATCTGTACCGAACACGATTGTCTGGAAGTTACCGTATACGTCGTGCGTTCTTCCCTCTCTGAGGTTGGTATATACACCAGCTTCAATCTCAGTAAAGCGATTTGCTTCGCCCATGTAGGTGACAAGCAGGTGACCCTCTTCACTTACATTCACGTGGATCTGTTCCATGATGAGGCGAAGGAACTTATCTGAAGTTGTAAAAACGAACGCCGGTTCTGGTGGTACTCGCCGACAAACTCACTTGCACGGTCGAACCTGCCGGACGCAGGTGGCGAAGGTAACTGTACATCTGCACCATCTGCAGGGAAAAAGCGGTCCATGAATGCCTGGAACACCTCATTGTGTACGAGGTGGTTCCCACCACTGTGACCGACAAATACCCCTACCTCCTCTTCCGGCAGGAGATACAGGTCGGTGTTGAAGAGCATTGTGCCACCGCCATGGGCAAGGATCCGTCGCCCGTTGACCGTACCTTCAATGAAGCCATGGGCCATCCCGTCCAGATACGGATGGTGCGTGAATAACTGGTTGAGCATCCTCCCGGATGTTTCCTCTCGAAGTATGACCGCTCCCTCGAGTTGCCCACCCTGAAGATGGGCCAACATGAACCGGGCCATATCCGACGCCGTGCTGCTCATACTGCCTGCCTCATCGATGAACTCGAACGCTCCCGCGCGGAACTGTCCGTCCACATAGCGATAGCCCGTGGCCACATTATCTGCCAGGTCTTCCGGTAAAGGCTGATGGAATGTACTGTGCTCCATGCCCAGCGGCGCGTAGATGTTGTCCTCCACATATTGAGCGAGGGGTACGCCCGCCACCTGTTCGACAATGTGTGCTGCCAGGGCGGCTCCGTAATTCGAGTAGGCAACCACCTACCCTGGAGGGAATACCCGTGCGGGCAGGTGCACGCGAACATGCTCGTCGAGTGGAAGCAATTGTTCTTCTGATAGGGAAAAGAGACCCGTCACACGGTCCTCGAATCCGGCCGTGTGAGTCATCAGGTGTTTGAGTGTGATCGGTTCTGGCGCAGGTTGCCCGCCACCGTACTCAAGCCTGGCGGGAATCTGGAAATTCAGGTATTCGGTCACTTCTGCATGCAGATCCAGCTTCTTGCGTTCCAAGAGCTGCATCACTGCTGTCCAGGTGAACAGCTTTGAAGTCGACCCAACCCGGAATAGCGTTCTCTGCGGATCCACAGTAATCTGTCTGTTCACATCCGCGTATCCATACCCCTCTGCCGCGATCACCTCGCCTGCCGGACACGAAGGAGACCACGGCATTGGGAACATTGAACTCAGCCATCTGCTCGCCAATCACAGTGTCAAGAAGCATCTCTACTTCGGCCGGATCCACCGCAGGCCGAGGAGAAGCTGCTGCCGTGTTCATAGGGAGCAGCACAATAATGAAACCAGTAACTAAAGCTATCAGTTGACCTGCCTTTGACAATCTCACAGATTAACCCCTCTCCAGTCAGACAGCAGCAAAGTCACCCGCGTGTGTCGGAGCTTTCCTCCTTCAATATGTCCAGGATCCATTCCGCCTCGGGAACCGGACTGTCCTCATCGAGGGCGACGGCCTCGGCAATGCCCTGCAGCGAACACCAAAACGCAATCGACAGGGCAAGGGGATTCCCCGGGCGGATTTCTCCCAGTTCCTGACCCCTTTCGATCAGCGGGACACTCTCACTGGTGATATCATGCCGTGCCAGTAACTCCCCGGCTTCCCGCGAAATTTCGGTGGCATTGTAGACCGCGTATCCCATGAATACGAACATCCTGGCTGCAAATCGACTGCTTGTCATCAGCTGCAGAATATCTCGAGCCTGCTGCTCGAATATTTCAATAGGACCGGCATCCTGCGGCGAAGCAAGAACCATCTTGCTGCATCCGAGTTCAACCAGGGATTCATACAGATGCTTCTTTGATTCAAAGTAATGAAACATGAGCCCGGAACTGATGCCTGCGATCCTCGCGATTTCTCGCGTGGACGTTCCGTGGAATCCCTTCTGAATGAACTGATCCAGTGCGACCTGAAGTATTTGCCACCTTCGATATTCTCGCTGTTCATCCCGCCTATTCAAGAATATCCTCCCTCGTTCATTGAGCACGTGCTTAATGACTGCTAACACTAATACCATACCTGCAGCTGGCCGTCAATGACCGAGTACGCTGCTGCAACAACTCCGCATCCATCCGCTCATAGGTCAGCACCAGCAGGCGCCGGCAGCCTTCTGGGTCACCCTATGTATCCGCTTCTCCGTCTGAGTAAATTCCTCATAATCACCCCGTAAACCAGCAAGAATCTCCCGCATCAAAAAAGGACTATCTCCATGATTTCAGGAACTATCCACAAGAGGTCTCACCCCTTCTATCTCTTGTATTGATGCCCTTTACGGGAACCATCTGAGTGAGGTCTCTGCTATATGGAACCGTCAAAACCCAGCGAAATCTTACACGCTCGACGCGCCGAGAGTTGGTCTGAAGAAATGAGAAAGGCTTCCGGAAAACGGAGCATGGTCATGGCTTCCTCTCTTGGCCTAACTCCGACTGCGCTTACTGATCCGGATCTCAACGCGATCAACCTGGGACTCCGCGATACCCATGCCTCTCATACCATTTGCGCCGCCCGCACGTTCCTTCAGGCGATTGCGGTAGTTTCCCACCGCCTCCGGATCGGCCAGGAATCCTCCTCCAGTCCCAGTTCTCGTTCCTGCTCCCCTCAGCCAACGTTGCTGGAAGAGGTGTCGGGGAGAGATTGAAGGGCCGGGGGGCGGATGATATAATACATGGGTCACTTGCCGGATAACGGCGCATATCACACTACACACTCCCTCCTGCTTTGCTCCGCTGCGGGCAAAGCCACGAGGCCAGAGGAAGGAGGAATACTGCATTGGTATCCCGCAAATATGAGCTGATGTATATCGTCCATCCCGACTTGAGCTCGGAAGAGACCCGGGATCTCATCGAACGGTACAAGGAGCTGACCGATGAGCTGGGCGGTGAGGTGGAGAACGTCGACGATTGGGGCGTGCGCCGCCTTGCCTACGAAATCGATGAACTCCGGGAAGGCTACTATGTTGTCATGCAGTTTCAGGGTGACCAGCGGATAACCGAAGAGCTGCAGCGACGACTGCGGCTCGATGAAAACATAATCCGCCTCATGATTATCAGGGACGATGAGGAATGAAGTCGTGATTTGGCCGTGAGGGGAGGAAGATCCGGATGATGAACGTGGTGGTTCTAATTGGGCGGCTCACAGCGGATCCCGAGGCCCGCTATACGGTCAGCGGCACGGCGGTCACCAACTTCCGCCTGGCGGTGGAGCGGCCGTTTACCAACCGAGACGGAGAGCGCGAGGCGGACTTCATCAACATTGTCTGCTGGCGCAAGCTGGCCGAAATCGTGGCGCAGTACATGCGCAAGGGCAGGATGGTAGCCGTGCACGGGAGAATCGAGACCCGTTCATGGGAAAACCAGGAGGGCGAGCGGCGCTTTGCGACCGAGGTTGTCGCCGAGAACGTACGCTTTCTTGACAGTCCCCCGGCTGGCTCGAGCGGCGGACGCGAGCAGGGCCGCGGTGGCAACGAGAGCGATGACGAGGACCTGCTGGACGAATTCTTTGATGATGATGACGACGACGAGGTGCCCTTTAACTAGGGAGGTGTTTGCATCGTGGCGAACAATCGCAGGGGGCGAGGCAGGGGCCGCCGGAGGGTCTGCAGCTTCTGCATGGATGACATAGACAAAGTGGACTACAAGGACGTGGGCAGACTTCGCCGTTTTCTCAGCGACCGCGGCAAGGTACTGCCGCGCCGCATAACGGGCAACTGCGCGCGCCATCAGCGGCAGCTGACCCGGGCCATAAAGCGAGCGCGCATCATGGCGCTTCTGCCCTTCAGTGTAGATGCCTGATGAGGTTCCTTAAGGAACAGGCCTGAGAAAGGGGGAACGGGCACCAGGGTCGGTGCCGATGACACGTGCTGGGGCCCAAAGAGGAGCCGGGAATTGCCAAAAATGTGCACGCGATTGAGTGGCTCAAGACAGAGCTGGCGACGCAGCTGGGCGGCTTGTATCGTGCCCTACTATCCGCACGCAAGGATGCAGTTGTCGAGTGTTTGGCAGCCATTATCTCATGCAGCTATCTCCTGGCGCGTCGGTTGGGAGTGAGCTTCAGGCGGATCGACGCCCGGATCGATCAACGGCTTCACTCGAGCATCCGGGACGAGCACCAGCTCGAGACCTGGTACGGTGATCTTTCGACTCTTGTTGAGTACCGTGAGGGCCAGAAGAAAGGGCGTGAATGAGTATCCTGCGCGGTCCTGAGGAAGGACAGACGCGAACGAGGCCATTGGCTGAAAGCGCCCTCCTGGCGGCGATTACCGTACTGCTCATGTTTGCCGGGGCATACATACCCATGGCGGCCATTTTCGTGGTTCTGGCATTGCCGCTGCCGGTCATGGTTGTGGTGCTCCGGCACGGCCTGCGGTATGGCATCATGGCGGTGGTGGTCACTGTGCTGCTTTCCGGCATGTTCCTGGGCCTGATTCAGGCCTTGCTGACAGGAGTGTTAGTGGTGGGCTTCACAGGCATTACATTTGGCGTCGGGTTGGATCGGGAGTGGGATGCCTCTACCCTCGTTGGAGTTGGCACCGGTGTTTTTGCGCTCATGTTTCTGATCATCATCCTGACTGCCGGCCCGCTCCTGGGGATCAACCTGCTGGAGCAGATGGACTACATGATGACTGAGAGCATGGAGCGTGCGGTGGACATGTACACCGGTATGGGAGTGGAACGGGAGGCCGTCGCTGAGAGGGCAGAGCAGTTCAGGCTCGCATGGGAGTACATGCAGCTGGTGTTTCCCGCGGTCCTCATGATGGCCGGTCTGATGTACTCCATGTGGACCTTCCTCGTCATGAAACTCATTCTGCCACGCCTGGGTTATTCTGTTCCCTCTCTGCTTCCTTTCGCCCGCTGGCGAGCACCGGCCTGGCTGTCTATACTGCTGATTGCAGCATATGCAGGACAGCTGGTACTGGCGATGGGCTGGATGTTGGATGTAATGCGCAATACACTGTTTGCGGTCAATATGGCGTACCTCCTGTTCGGGGTATCGCTCATGTACTACTTCATCCGCCAGTTGGTGTCATCGAGGATCATCGCGGGACTGCTCTGCTTCGTCTTGGCAATGAATGCCGTGATATCTCTGGTGCTGTTGTTGGCGGCAATTCTGGATTCCGGGCTTGATTTCCGGAGTCGTTTCGAGGCACGTATGAGTCATTGACCTGGAAACAACCAGCTGTGTTATTGGCAGATAAGCAGATGAGGAGGTTGACAGATGAGGATCGTTCTGCTTCAGAGAATAGATGATCTGGGTGAACCAGGGGAAGTTGTGGAGGTCGCCGATGGGTATGCGCGCAACTATCTGATACCGAAAGGGATGGCAGAGGTGGCCACGGTAGAGAACCTGGCGCGTTGGGAGGAGGAGAAGGCCCGGCGTGAGAGAGAGGCCCAGAGAGCGCGGAAAGAGGCAGAGGAACTGGCCTCAAGTGTTGACGGAGTCGAAGTGGAGATTCCTGCTAAGGCCGGCGAGAGCGGAAAACTGTTCGGCTCGGTGACGACGGCGAACATAGCAGATGCGCTGCACCAAAAAGCCGGGGTGCAACTGGATCGCAAGCACCTTGAGCTGGAGGAGCCCCTGCGTGAGCTCGGCGAATTTGAGGTGAAGGTTTCACTGTATGAGGGCGTCTCTGCTATGGTGAAAGTGCATGTGGTGGCTCAGGGGGACGACTGATCGGATGCCCCCGCTGCGTGCCGGGAGAGGGGGAGTCGGGCTTGGACGCGATGCTGGACCGTGTGCCGCCGCAGAACGAGGACGCCGAGCAATCGGTGCTGGGGTCCATGCTGTTGGACAGGGATGCCATCGCCGTGGCGACGGAGACCCTTCGTGAGGACGACTTTTACCGCGATGCCCACGGGACGATTTTCACCGTGATGTTGAATCTCTATGATCGCAATGAGGCGGTGGATCTCGTCACTGTCACCAGCGCTCTGGAGGACCGGGATGAGCTGGATGAGGTGGGCGGTGCATCCTACATATCGTCACTGGCCAACTCAGTGCCCACATCGGCCAACGTGGAGTACTACGCCCGGATCGTGGAAGAGAAGAGTACCCTGCGGCGGCTGATTCGTGCCTCTGCCGAAATAACCAAGCTCGCCTACACCGCCGGCGATGAATCCAGGGACGTGCTGGATCGGGCGGAGCAGATCATATACGAGATTGCCCAGAGGCGCATGCGGCGCAGCTACGCGCCGCTGTACGAGGTTCTTAAGGATGCGTTTGTTGAGATAGAAAAACTCTATAACAACAAGGGAGCTGTGGTCGGCGTTCCCACCGGCTTCAAGAGCTACGATGAGATGACTTCCGGGCTCCATCCCTCCGAATTGACAATCGTGGCTGCCCGCCCGTCAGTTGGAAAGACGACTCTTGCAATGAATATTGCCGCCAATGCAGCGATAAAGAACGGCGTCCCCGTGGGGGTGTTCAGTCTCGAGATGTCGAGGGAACAGCTGGCCATCCGGCTGCTTTCCTCCGAGGCAAAGATTGATGGTCACCGTCTCCGGACGGGCTACCTGCAGGAGAGCGACTGGCCCAAAATTTCCCGTGCTCTGGGCCGGCTCGGCGACGTGGAGCTGTATGTGGACGATACGCCGAGCATGAGCATTATGGAGCTGCGGGGGAAGGCCCGACGCCTCAGTGCAGAGAGGAACATCGGCCTTGTGGTGGTTGACTATATGCAGCTCATTCACACCACCACCCGCCTTGAGAATCGACAGCAGGAGATGACGGAGATATCACGCTCGCTCAAGCAGCTGGCCCGGGAGCTGAAATGTCCCGTGGTGGCGCTATCCCAGCTCAGTCGGGCTGTGGAGCAGCGATCGGATCGCCGCCCCCAGCTGTCAGACCTGCGTGAGTCCGGGGCGATAGAACAGGATGCTGATGTGGTGGCGTTCATATGGAACAACCCGGAGAGAGAAAATGATAACGTGCTGGACGTCATCCTGGCGAAACAGAGAAACGGACCGACCGGCGACGTGCCGCTTATCTTTCTGAACAAGTACAGCCGGTTTGTTGAGCCCACCTGGCGGGAGGATGTGCAATGAAACGCGGTGATTATGATGTGATCATTGTGGGTGCCGGGCCGGCGGGGATTTTCTGTGCGCTGGAGTTGACCCGCAGGGCGCCGGATCTCCGGGTTCTCATGCTGGAGCGCGGGGTGGGGCTGGATAATCGCATCTGCCCGGTAGACCAGGGAGGGGCGTGTGTAAACTGTACTCCGTGTCGCAATATCAGTGGATGGGGAGGCGCTGGTGCGTTCAGTGACGGCAAACTCACCCTTACCACGGAGTTTGGTGGTGCCCTGGCCGAATATACGGGTCGCGCGCAGCTCGAGTCTCTCATGGAGTATTGCGATCAGTGGTACCTGCGTTTTGGTGCCCCGAAGAAGGTGTACAGGGCGGAGCCGCGCATGGACCGCGACCTGCGCCGGCGGGCCGCGGCAGCAGATTTGATTTTTGTACCCGGCGGGATACGGCACCTGGGGACGGACGGGTGTGTAAAAATCTGCCGGGCGGCCTATGATGAGCTGGATGATCGTCTGGATATTGCGACCGGCGTACGTGTGCGGGAGATCTGCACGACAGACGGAAAGGTTTCTGGTGTCAGGACCGAAGAAGGACAAAAATACCGCTCTCGTTATGTGGTCGCCGCCCCCGGGCGTTCGGGATCGGAATGGCTGGCGGGTGAAGCGGAGAGGATGGGAGTCAATGTTTCCTCCGGAAGCGTGGACATCGGCATACGGGTGGAACTGCCGGCGCTGGTCATGGAGGAGATCACCGAAGCGGTCTACGAATCCAAGTTGCTCTACTATTCCAAATCCTTTGATGACCGGATCCGAACATTCTGCATGTGTCCGCACGGCGAGGTATCTCTGGAGAACTTCGACGGTTTGCTCACAGTTAACGGCCACAGCTATCAGGATGCGACAGGTGAAAACACCAACTTCGCACTCCTGGTATCCAAGACATTTACCAGGCCGTTCAATGAGCCCATCCGCTATGGTCGCAATATTGCATCACTTGCCAACATGCTGGGCGGGGGAGTCCTGGTGCAGCGCCTGGGAGATCTGTTGGCCGGCCGGCGTTCCACATCCGGACGTCTGCGGCGCGGGGTGGTCAAACCGACATTGAGTGAGGCCACTCCGGGGGATCTCAGTCTGGTACTTCCATACCGCCAGCTGCTTGGTATTTTAGAGATGCTGGAGGCCCTGGATACGCTGTGTCCCGGCGTGAACTCGCGTCACACCCTGCTGTACGGGGTGGAAGTCAAGTTTTACTCTTCAGTATTGGATGTGGACGGCTCGCTCGAGACGCGGGTTAAAAACCTTCACGTCGCTGGCGATGGGGCGGGCATCACCCACGGGTTGATGCAGTCTTCTGCCTCGGGCGTGCACGTTGCGCGGGCCATCCTGGAGAAGGAGGACGGGGGGAACTGATATGGGTATAGTCTTGATCGGTGTCCAGTGGGGCGACGAGGGTAAGGGCAAGATGACTGACTTTCTGGCCGACCAGGTAGATGCAGTCGTCCGCTACCAGGGGGGAGCTAATGCCGGGCACACGATTGTGATTGGGCGGCATGAGTACAGGCTCAATCTGGTGCCTTCCGGGATTCTGACGGGCAAGCTCAGTATCATCGGAAATGGTGTGGTTTTGGACCCCGAGCTGCTTCTGCAGGAGCTCGGCGACCTGCAGGAGCAGGGCCACGATCCCGCCCTGCTCAAAATAAGTGACGCGGCCCACGTGATCATGCCGTACCACAAGATTCTGGATGCGGTGGAGGATGAATTGCGCGGCGCCAAGCGCCTCGGTACCACCGGGCGCGGTATCGGCCCTGCGTATCGTGACAAAGCGGCGCGGTGGGGTATCCGCGTGGCTGACCTGGCAAATGCCGGGACCTTTTCGGACAGGATCCGGGGTGCTATGGAGCGGGTCAATGCCGTGCTGCAGCACGTACACGATCGAGATCCCCTTGATCCCGAAGAGGTTATAGATACTTACCTGCAGTACGCGGAGGAAATCCAGCCGCACATCTGCAACGGCCCGGCAATGATAAATGACCTCCTTGATGACGGGAACCGGGTGCTCTTCGAGGGAGCCCAGGGAACCATGCTCGATGTCGATCACGGCAGTTACCCTTTCGTCACCTCTTCCAATCCCACATCTGGCGGCGCATGCGTCGGGGCCGGAGTCGCGCCATCCCGTATAAAAGAGGTGATAGGCGTGGCCAAAGCTTACGTGACGCGGGTTGGAGACGGGCCGCTTCCCACACAGATGACGGGAGATCTGGGCGAGAAAATGCGCATCCGTGGTAATGAATACGGAACGGCGACGGGACGTCCCCGCCGGTGCGGCTGGCTGGATGCCGTTATTCTCAGGCACGCCGCCCGCCTGAATGGGCTCACCGGGTTGTGCCTGACCAAGCTTGATGTGTTGAGCGGAATTGAGGAGCTGAAGATTGCTGTGGCCTACAGACATAAGAATCGCCGGTTGGAGCATTTTCCCCGTGATCCAGAGGTGCTGGAAGACCTGCAGATTGAGTACATTTCCCTTCCCGGGTGGACGGAAAACATCAGTGGTGTGCGCCGTCTTGCTGACCTGCCGGAGGCTGCCCAATATTATGTAGATACGGTGTCTGATCTCGCGGGCGTTCCCGTGAACTACCTATCGGTCGGCCCGGCGCGAAATCAAACCATCGAATGTGAATCTCTATAGCAGACATTATCGCCGGTTCGCCCCCCCGAATAGGATGAATTGATTTCGAGGTCTCGTTCGGGGAGGGCGAATCGTGCTGTGGATTCAGATAACCCTTATAGCGCTGGCGGTCAGCCTTGACAGTCTCGTGGTGGGAGTCTCATATGGTTTCCGCCGGGTATCGATATCCGGTGCAATGATGGCGGTTGTTGCCTCACTCTCGGCGGCACTCAAGGTCATCGCGATGCTTCTGGGGCGTTCACTTGTGTTGTGGTTGTCACCTGCAGCAGCCCCACGTATCGGCGCCACCATACTCGCAGCGCTGGGTGTGTGGTTCCTGCTCGGCGCCTTCTTCTACTCCCGTCGCGAACGGGTGCGGAGAAGATACGAGAGCGGGCCGGGAAACGATGAGGATCGGGCCCTGTTGGCCTTTCGGCTGCGCCAGCTGGGAGTTGCGGTGTGGGTACTCGATGATCCCGAGGCGGCGGATATGGACGACTCGCGCAGCATCTCCACGGGCGAGGCCGGGCTCCTGGGACTGGCGCTCGGATTCGATGCCATGGGAGCGGGTATCAGTGCCGGGTT
Organism: Clostridia bacterium; assembly: GCA_003554565.1. GTDB lineage: Bacteria > Bacillota > Sulfobacillia > SLMV01 > SLMV01 > PWGR01. Next base: position 8,013 of record PWGR01000209.1, on the reverse strand, counting down.
GATGCAGCTGCCAGTAGTATTTACCGCAGTCGCTGTAGGGTTGGGCACCATAATGTTGTTGAGTGTTGGGACCGTCCTGGGTGCCAGGCTGCAGCGGGAGATGCCGGCATCGCTGGGCCGCGCACTGCCGGGTACAATTCTGCTGGCGCTCGGGTGCCTCACCTGGTTGACAGCATGAACACGGCCAGATATCATATGAGCCGAACGTGGTTCCAACGCCTTGTGCAGCATGGGTGCTGATGTTAAAATGTAAATGAAATTGGTGCGGAGGCGTAGTGTAGCGGCTTAACATGCCGGCCTGTCACGCCGGAGATCGCGGGTTCAAATCCCGTCGCCTCCGCCATTTTTATTACTCAGAGAGCGAGAGTAGTTCAGGGGTAGAACATCGGCTTCCCAAGCCGAGGGCCGCGGGTTCGAATCCCGTCTCTCGCTCCAATCATTTTTGTGCTGGCGTAGCTCAGCTGGTAGAGCGGCCGCCTCGTAAGCGGCAGGTTCACGGGTTCGAATCCCGTCGCCAGCTCCATTTCGGTCACCTGTTGGTGGCCGATTGCTATTCTGAGGGCAGGGCAGGATTTTCACTTTGTGCGATGAATATATGGCAGTGTGCGATGTATATGTGCGATGCTGTACCGGAGGGTGGGCTGGTGCGATGGGCGATTTTGCGTTTGATCGATACCTCACGTATGACGAGATGATGCAGTGGTTGAGTGACGTAGAGGCAGACAATCCTCACCTCGTGGAGATTGAGACCATCGGTGTCAGCTACGAGGGCCGCGATGTTGTCGCCGTCACCTTGACTGACCGCGAGGCCGGCGGGCCGGAGTCCAAGCCTGCCCTGTACGTCGATGGCAATATACATGCCGGCGAGGTAACTGCGTCCATGACCTGCCTCTATCTCATAAATTACCTCACGGATGCGCGGGGCGTAGACCCGCGCGTGCAGAAGATCCTGGAGTCCCGCACCATTTACATCATTCCGCGCGCCAACCCGGATGGGGCAGAGAAATACCTGACCACTCCCGAGCACCTCAGAAGCAGTGTGCGCCCATTCCCTGAGTACCGTCGCAACTACGATCCTCCTGGGTTGAGGGCCGAAGATATTGATGGGGATGGAAGAGTTCTCATAATGCGCGTGCGTGATGATGAGTGCGGATCATGGAAAATTGATCCTGAGGATCAACGCCTCATGATTGAACGGCGCCCGGATGATCTGGAGGGCCCCTTTTACCACCTGTACAGTGAGGGTGTCATTCGTGATGAGGACGGGGATATGGTCGGTGATGCGCGGCTGCCCCTCGAGGTGGTCGAGACCCGTTACGGGCTGGATCTGAACCGCAACTTCCCGGCTGGCTATCGACCGACTGCCGATGGAGCCGGTCCATACCCGCTTTCTGAGCCGGAGACGCGCAACCTGGTGCAGTTCATATCCGAACACCCAAATATCGGGGGCGCACTGGCCTATCATACCACCGGCGGCGTGCTGTTCCGCCCGCACAGCACCATAAAGGACGAGGATTTCAGCGATGATGATATGCGTATGTACGAAACCATAGGGGGCTGGGGAACGGAGGCGACAGGATACCCGGTAGTCTGTTGTTACGGGGATATATGGTCTGGTGTTCTCGACGACTGGTGTTGGGAACACAAGGGAATCTTTGCCTTCACTCCAGAGCTTTGGGACCTTGTGGGTCGCGCGGCACCGGAGACCCACGAGGATCCCATGCAGGTGCACAAAATGCCGGCGCCGAAGAGACAGGAACTCGAGCGAAAAATCCTCCGGTATCACGATCACTATCTAGGGGCCCGTGGTTTCGTTGACTGGCGTTCTTTTGAGCACCCACAGCTCGGGCATGTGGAGATTGGGGGATGGGATGTAAAAGAATGCTGGCAGAACCCCCCTCGCGCATTCCTCTCTGCCGAGTGTCACAAGAATATACAGTTTCCTTTGATGTTCGCCCTCGCCCTGCCCGAAGTGCATATTGATGAGCTGACGGTTGAGCGCCTCGGCGGAGGCGAGTGTCTGGTTTCGGTTCTGGTAAGCAACCGGGGCTATCTCGACACCTGCATCAGCGCACAGGCCCGCAAGCAAAAGGCGGTACGGGAGGACGTGGCACATCTGCAGCTTCCGGAGGGGACAGAAATCCTGACTGGCCGGAAGACGACGGAAATCGGGTTTCTGCGAGGGTACCGGGGCGGCCCCGACAGACAACCAATTGATTCTGGAGAAAATGATGCCCATCGCAAGAGGGTGCAATGGACGGTGAGACTGCTGGAGCCGGCTGTGGGCTGCGAAGTGGCGGTGCTCATACGTTCCGAACGAGGGGGGACCAGCCGCAGGGCGGCGAAGTTTTGAAACGTTGAGAGCTTTTCTCAACGGGGCCAGTTTGCTATATTGAGATAGCATTCGTTTTCTCTACCGCTCTGATGTCATGTTCTGGGTGTTCCTGTTGGGGTTAGGTGGAGCATCGATGCTAAATTTGGAAACGAGGTGCACAGCCAAGTTGACTGAGGGCTCTGATCCGACAGAAACAAGCAGCACCTGTGTGATGAAAATCCCGTTACGATGTCTCTTTGTCCTGGTGACGGTCGGCTTGCTGGTTGCCGCGCCGGTGGCGTTTATGCCCGTCGCCCCGACGGTCGCCTCGCCGGACTCCGACGCGGTCGGCGATCCGCCCCCCTTGTTTATTCCCCCACCTCCCTCCGGTGATGAGGAGCTGGAGCCCCCGCTGCAGGCCCATATAATTGAGTATGAGGTTCAGCTTGGCGACACTATGTGGGATATTGCGGCGGAGTATTCCACTGATCCCGAGTCTCTCGCCGTCATCAACGAGATGGAAAACTGGAATCGTCTCCAGCCCGGTGAGACAGTGCGGGTGCTGACCATTTCCGGCCTCCTGCACCGGGCGGACCCGGACGACACAGTGGAAGGCATCGCCGAGCGGTACCAGATAGATGCACGTGACTTGATCGCAGTCAACCATCTGCGACCGGGGGACGAGCTGAGCGTCGGCCAGGAACTGATTTTGCCACATGCGCGGCCGGAGCAAGATACGGTTCTGGCGGCGAGGGGGGAGCTGTTCCAATGGCCACTGCAGGGGCGCATAACTTCATATTTCGGTTACCGCTGGGGGCGGATGCACAGCGGCATCGACATCGCTGCCCCGCACGGCACACCAATTGAGGCCAGCAGGGCCGGGAGAGTTACTTTTGCCGGCTGGCGGGGTGGTTACGGGCAGCTCATCATACTTGATCACGGGGATGGGAAAACGAGCTGGTATGCCCACCTGTCCAGTATGAGTGTGGGCGCCGGCCAGTTGGTGGATCGGGGACAGGTGATCGGCCACGTCGGAACCACGGGGCGGAGCACTGGGCCGCACCTGCACTTTGAGATTCGCGTTCATGACGACCCCCGGAATCCGCTCGATTATTTGCCATGATGAGCGTTGCATTGAGGTTGAGCTGGGAGGCTGTGGGGCATGTTCAGTGACAAAATCCGGCGTGCGGTAGTCATTGTGGCTGTGGTGATGGGATTGACCATCGCCGTGGTTCTCGTGCCCGGATTTACGACTGAAGAACCGGAAGAAACTCTGAAGGAGGAAGAAGAAAACGAGTACTACGCCGTCTACCTGGATGAAGAGTTCCTCGGGTACACAATTTCGCCCGGTGAGATCCAGGATGTAACCGACGAGTACCTCTGGAGTCAGCAATCACGCTCCGAGTTTCAGGTGAGTCCAAAGCAGCAGCTGCGGATGGAGAAGTGGTCCAGATCAACCCCCCCCAGCGCCACCCCGGTGCCCCAGCTTGCGCGGGAGATTCAGGACCGTCTGACGTTCGTCACCCGGGCCGCCGGAATCGAGATTGACGGGGAGGTCGCGGTGATCCTCCGCAATGAGGAGGGGGCGGAGTCTGTCCTGCAGCGTGTGAAGGAAAACTACATTGACTCCCTTGAGGCAGACGACAAGACAGAGGTGCTCGCGAGCGAATTTGCCCAGAATATTCGCCTGGTTTCCATGCCCGCCGACCCCGACAGCCTCATGGCAGAAGGGGAGGCAGCAGAAATACTTATGCGTGGAACAGATCGAACTGAAGTGCATCAAGTGCAGCAGGGGGAGACGGCCTGGGGAATTGCCCAGGCGGCGGATCTGAGCATGGCCGACCTGGAGAAGGCCAACCCGGTCGAGGACCTTTCCCGCCTACATCCTGGGGATGAGGTGGAGCTGGTCGTGGCCGACCCTTACGTGACGATCAACAGTGAGGAGGAATACTGGTACATACGGCACGTACCGCACGCTGTTGAGACCAGACATGATGATGATATGTGGCCCTGGGAGCGCCGGGTGGTTCAGGCGGGCAGTCCGGGAGAAATACGGGTCACAGTCAGGATTCACAGAGAGGATGGGCGCGAGGTCTCCCGGGAGACAATTGATGAGGAACAACTCTCGGAACCGGTGACTCACATAGTTGTGACCGGGACGAAGGCTGTCCCACAGTATGGGTCAGGCCGCTTCATTCTTCCGGCCTCCGGGCAGCTGACCTCCGGTTTTGGCTGGCGGCGAACCGGATTCCACTCCGGTATTGACCTGGCAATGCCCATCGGAACGCCCGTAAAGGCGGCCGACTGCGGGATGGTCACAAGTGCGGGCAGTTCCGGGGCGTACGGCATCAAGATCAAGATCGACCATGGAGAGGGCGAATACGTCACTGTCTATGCCCACCTTAGCCGACTGGCTGTCTCCACGGGTGATGTCGTCGAACAGGGACAGGTGATAGGTTATTCTGGCAATACCGGCCGTTCAACTGGTCCGCACCTTCATTTCGAGATACATGTCAACGGCGAGCCGCAAAATCCCCTGAATTTCTTCCAAGACTGATCGTGGGTGAGCTTCCATGCTGAGAGCTAATAATAAATTGCTGCCGGCGGCCCTGGTCGCAGCATTTCTGATTGGAATTGCCGCCGGCGGGTTACAGCTTATGTCCGCCACACAGGACCCCGCCGAACCTGCCCTCGTCCAGGATGACTATTATGAGTCTCTGCCTTCGGTTGAGTACGGGGGGATGAGGGAGCGGGATAATGACCGGAAAGCAGGTGCCGTTCTTCCCGGGGGTGGTCTCGTGGAGGTTGGGGTGCATGACTTCGCAGGTACCGCCATATGGTACCCGGCACTTTCCTCCGCTGTTGCGCTACACCACTTCCTGCTGGAGGAAGCAGGCGAGGGTGATGCCCCGCAGATTCGAGTGTTTGAGCGCGGCGTTGATCTATCGGTGCATCTGCGGGGTGATTCCGGCCCGGAGCACTGGGATTTGCTCCAGGAGTCAGTGCGGAGGGCCCTGCACGGTGTTTCGGACGACAACGATCACGGAGTGCGCAATGTTCTGCTACCCACGCGCATCCTCCCCGCGGGCGATGACGACGATCCTCCCTTTGTGGAGATTGCGTTTTCAGAACTCGTGTCATCGCGCGAGGAACCGGGTGAGTCTGACTTCATCTACCTTGCGCGGGAGGTGCCGCGTGCTCCAGACCGGGTTATCCTGGAGAGGATGTCCGTGCCGCTTCGGGGCGACGATGTGAAGCGGCTGGGCCATCTATTTGAGTATCTCCTGACCCAGCGCTGGGATCCCGATCAAGGCCGTGGCTGGCCGGTGCCGGAGGAGACGGCCCTCCCGGAGATGACGTTTTCTCCCGAGTCCGGCGAGATAGTCGCCGAGTTTGATCTGGCCTGGTGGAAAGGAGATTCCACGTGGTCGCAAATTGCGCTTGACTGCGTGCGCGCGGCTGCCGGGAACATCCCTGAGATTGCCTACCTGGAGCTCCGGGCACCTGACGCCGAACCCCATCGCACTACTCCCTTAAGGGCCCCGGTGAACCGGTTGAGTGATCAGATGCCGGAATTCGATGCAGATGTGTCCGTAAAACTGCATGCCGTCGGGGACGTGATGCTCGACAGGGGTGTGCAAACTGTCATTGACGAGCGTGGATTCGATCACCCCTTCAAGCATGCTGCACCTGTCTTTCGCGCCGGTGATCTCACCTTCATCAACCTGGAATCCCCCCTGGCGGAATCGGGAGAGCCGCTTCCCGGGAAGGGAATCTGGTTCCGGGCCGATCCCAGGAATGCCGCGGCCCTGCACCGTGCCGGGGTTGATGTCGTAAACTTTGCAAATAACCACTCACTGGACTACGGGCGCCCCGCCTTCACGGAGACCTTTGAGCACCTGCGGCAGTGGGGAATCCTGGCCTTCGGAGGAGGGCAGGACGAGGACGAGGCTCATCTTCCCCTGTTTTGGGAGGGCAGGGGCGTACGTATGGCCTTTCTGGGCTATACAGAGTTTGCCGACATCTTCTGGGACTGGAATCACCGGGAGACCTTCGCGGCGGGCGAGGATCTGCCCGGGGTGGCACCTCTTGATCGCAGCCGTATGCTCGATGATGTGAAGCAATATCGGGACGATGCAGATGCCCTGCTTGTCTCCGTACATTGGGGCGATGAATATGTTCCCCATCCCCCGGGTGGTCACAGTGCGTTGGGTGAGGAGCTTATCGCAGCCGGAGCCGATGCGGTCCTCGGGCATCACCCGCACGTACTGCAGTGCGTCAACGTTGTTGATGGGCGCCCCATCCTGCACAGCCTCGGCAACTTCATTTTTGATCAGACCGCCCTGCGGCGAACAGAATCGGTGATAGCTCGTCTTTACTGGACTTTCGATCCCGAGGATGAATCGCGCCTGCGCCCGGCTGAGATGCAGATGCTGCCCTACCGGATAACAGATGGTCAGCCCGCACCGGCCGGGGGGGCTGAAATCGAATCTATCTTTGATTACCTCAAAGAAATATCCAGACAATGGGGCACCGGACTTCACCGCCATGATGATATCCTGCGGCTGGATCTGCACGAATGAGTACGGGCAGCGAATGGCGACTCGTCAGGTCCGGGGAACCGAAGTAGATTCTCCTGTGCATTGGCACCAGAAAATGAGCCTTGCTCCGTTGTGGGCAGGAGGGTGCCGGGGAGTGGGCAGGAGGGTGCCTGCAGGCTTCGGGGACAGTGCTTGCGACAGTCTCCGGCGATGCAATACGATGTAGGCGCCAGAGGGGTGGGGTCTCGCTGCGGCAGACGTTCCCAGATTGAATGGATGGGCCTTCTGCAGGTTTTTCGATGCTCTCAGCCGAATTACTCAGGAAACGGGCAACCTTTGTTTGTGAGAGAGGAGAAACCTCGGATGTCGCAGACCATACTCGTTGTTGATGACGAAAAACCCATTGCGGACATTCTGGAGTACAACCTGAAGAATGCTGGGTTTGAGACGGTGTCCGCCTATGATGGCGAGGAGGCCGTGCGTGCCTTTCGCGAGCGAGAGCCCGATCTCGTGCTGCTGGATATCATGCTGCCGCACCGGGGCGGGATAGAAGTGTGTGAGATGATACGGAAGGACAGTGCGGTCCCGGTACTGATGCTCACCGCGAAGGATGAAGAGGAGGACGTCGTGCAGGGACTGGACGCGGGAGCCGATGATTACATCACAAAGCCGTTCAGTCCCAAGGAGGTAATGGCTCGCGTACGCGCGCACCTGCGGCGTTACAATGAACAGGTTTCGTCTGCGACCTCAAACGTTCTTGACTGTGGGCATCTGCGGATAGACAGAGACCGTTATCAGGCGTTTGTCGATGGGGAAGATGCCGGTCTTACACGTCGGGAATTTGAACTGCTCACCTACCTCGCGGAACGTGAGGGTAAGGTTGTGACGAGGAAACAGCTTCTCGAGGAGGTCTGGGGGTACCAGTACTACGGCGATGTTCGCACCGTGGACGTGACGGTACGGCGTCTGCGTGAGAAGGTGGAGACCGACCCCTCGGATCCGTCTCTCGTTGTTACCCGGCGTGGTGTTGGATACATATTTGTGACCGGGTGAATTATGATGCTCCCGCGCCACCGCGCGGGGACAGTCACAGCACCGTTTCATCGATGACCTCCGGGGGAGGAGAGCATGCGGAGCCTTCGTGCGAGACTGGCAGTG
>PWGR01000163.1 GCA_003554565.1 Clostridia bacterium | reverse complement strand
TTATTTGAGCAGTCGTTCTTCTCTCATGTAAAAGATTCTCAATCTGCTCCTGACTCTTGCGGATTTCCAGTTCGCTTCCTTCCTTATTATTGGCTAATTTTACCTCAAGAGCAACAATCTTGCTTTTATTCTTTGCCTTAGCAATAGCCGTGAGCTTAGCCATTCTCTTCGTTGAATCACTTAATATTGAGCACCGTCCATTAATTTTCTGGATCTGGGAGTCCATACTATCAGAAAGTTTCTTTAAGGCTTCTTCTAGGCCCTTCTTTGTATTTGCAAACAATGAAACACAGCCACAAATGGAGAGATTGGGATCTGTATGAACACACCGATGAAGCACGTCGCTCTGTTCTGTGCGGTGACGGGTCTTTACTGGTTTTCTCTTTACGCTTACGTACCGATTCTGCCGGGCTATGCTGAATCCCTGGGTGCTTCACACCGCATGGTTGGCCTTATTCTCGGTTCTTACGGTTTCACTCAGATGCTCTTGAGAATTCCGCTTGGCATATACTCCGATGCGATCAACCGGCGCAAGATATTCGTCATTCTCGGGGTAGTGGCGGCATTTTTCGGAGCGGTGGGGATGTGGCTGTTCCCTACTCCTGTCATGCTGCTGCTATTTCGAGCCCTGACGGGTGTGGCGGCCGCGACCTGGGTCGCGTACACCGTGTTGTTTTCAAGTTACTTCGACGGCGATGATGCTCCGAAGGCAATCGGGTATATAAGTGCATTCAACGCCCTCGGTCAGATGACTGCCATGATGCTCGGGGGATTTGCAGCGCAGAATGTAGGGCGGGTCGCGCCGTTTATGGTTGCCGCAGCCGGTGGAGCGCTGGGGATTCTGATGTCTTTCATGATTGCTGAAAAGGAAGTGGAGCGACCCGCGACAGAGGTCTCCGAGCTGCTGGCTGTGGGAAAGCAGGAGAACCTTCTGTTTGTCTCTGCTCTTGCCATCCTCGTCCAGTTGATCACGTTTGCCACCGTGTACGGGTTTACGCCGATTGCAGCAGAGAGAATAGGTGCCGGGGATTTTGAACTCGGGCTCTTGACCACACTGTCCACAGCACCGATGATTCTGGCGTCGGCCCTGAGTGGAGCGTTTTTTGCAAAACGTTATGGGGAACGTCGGACTCTGATGGTGGGGTTTACGCTTCTGGGACTGTCATGTATGGTTATTCCCTTCATACGGGTTATGCCGCTGATGTATGTATCTCAGTTCATCGCAGGATTCGCACGGGGAGTTGTGTTTCCGCTCCTGATGGGTATGAGCATCAAATTCGTGGCGGATGAACAGCGGGCTACTGCGATGGGATTCTTCCAGGCTATCTACGGTATCGGGATGTCCATCGGCCCGATTTTTGTGGGTGTTATCAGTGATGTCATGAGTCTATCTTGGGGCTTCTGGCTGGTAGGATTAGCCGGCCTAGCGGGTGCAGCGTTGGCATATGTTGGTTCGCAGAAGATATCTTTTGCTGAGGAGATGTGAGTCCATAACAGACGATAATCCCTTTAGCAGCAGTTATGGGCTTGCTTTTCATGACCGCACCGGGAGGACGGGCGGTTCTGCGTTGACACTGTCGGGGGCATACATTATACTAGGAAGTCGCAAAGATGATGGAATCGGAGCGTAGCGCAGCTTGGCTAGCGCGCCTGCTTTGGGAGCAGGAGGTCGCGAGTTCAAATCTCGCCGCTCCGACCACTTTTCTTAGGGAGAGCGGTTGGTTGTGACATAGTGCGGGAGTAGCTCAATGGTAGAGCTTCGGCCTTCCAAGCCGACGGTGCGGGTTCGATTCCCGTCTCCCGCTCAGATGCGCCCGTAGCTCAGTCAGGATAGAGCATCTGACTTCTAATCAGGCGGTCGGAGGTTCGAATCCTCCCGGGCGCACCAGAGAGATTACATGGTGGCTGTAGCTCAGGCGGTTAGAGCGCCAGGTTGTGGCCCTGGAGGTCGGGGGTTCAAGTCCCCTCAGCCACCCACTGCGCCTGTAGCTCAGTCTGGATAGAGCATCGGACTTCGGATCCGAGTGTCGGGGGTTCGAATCCTCCCGGGCGCACATTTGCAGCTGAATGTTGGGGCGTCGCCAAGCGGTAAGGCAACGGCCTTTGGAGCCGTCATTCCCAGGTTCGAATCCTGGCGCCCCAGCAGGTTTGTGGGCCACTAGCTCAGTTGGCAGAGCACCTGACTTTTAATCAGGGTGTCCGGGGTTCGATCCCCTGGTGGCCCACCCTCCGAGAAGCCCCGCCCCAGAAGGGATTGCGGGGTTTCTCATTTTCTCCCATCTCCCTCCCGCACCGCGAAAATATCACGAAATATCACATCAGCTTTCAGAATGCGTCTCAGATGCCGGTTTCTCGCCGGCGAAGATGGTCCCGTCCAATCGGTCGGCGGGCTCGGCCTGCAGATTCGGAAGTACGTGGCTGTAGGTGTCGAGGGTTATCTGGGCGTTGTTGTGTCCCAGACGCTCTGAAACCACCTTGGGATGTTTTCCGGCCTGGAGCATCAGGGTGGCGTGGGTGTGTCGCAGGTCATGGAAGCGAATCGTCGGAAGCCCGGCATGTTTCAGGGTCTTTTTGAAATGGCGGTGAAGGTTCGATGGGTTAACCGGCCGGCCGTCATTGGTGGTGATGATGAGATCATTATCATTCCAGGTGGATGCCAGCACCAATCTTCGTTCTGTTTGCTTTACACGGTGCTTTCGGAGCAATCGGGTCGCCTGCCTTGATAGAGCGACGGTTCGGTTTCCCCTCCGGGTTTTTGGGGCCTGTGCACAATGAGCCTGCCGTCATAGGTTCCTGTAAGCGCCCTTCTGATGGATGCAGTGCGGGTACTCAGGTCCACGTCCTGCCATCTCAGTGCCAGTAGTTCACCCCTTCGAAGGCCGGTGAACACTGCCAGATGATATATGGGGTAATACGTGCTGTTTTCGTCGGCGTGGCTAAAGAGCTGACGAACCTGCTCTGCTGTGAGAAAGCTGATCTCCCTGTGGTGGGCACTGGGCTGGGGAGGCTCCACGGCATCGGCTGGGTTGCTGGCCAGCATTCCTAGATGAACGGCCGTCTTCAGTGCTCGGTGAAGTATAGCATGCATTTGCCGCACCGTCGACGGAGACAACCCTCCGTTTCGTCCGTCGGAGCGCTCCGCTTCGAGCTTCTCCCGGTAGAAGGCTTGCAGGTTCATGGGTTTAAGCTTGGCCAAAGGTGTGTGACCGAGGCTAGGGTTAATGTGATTGCGTATGAGCCCGCGATAGGTGCTCAGAGTGGTCTCCCTAATATTGCGTGCGTGATCGGTGAGCCAATCCTGGAGGTACTCTCTGAGTAAGATGTTGGTGGGGTCGACATAGTCGCCGGTGTTGAGTTGGTGATTCATCTTGGCCAGCCAAGCGTTTGCTTCTCTCTGGGTCTTGAATCGTCTGCGCACCTGTTTGCGTGCGTATTCCAACGGGTTCGACCAGTGATTCCAATCTGATTCGACCACCGGGTACAACGCATTCGACCACCTCGCGGTGTCGTCCCCGGTGCTGGTCGTAGTCACCCAGTGTTTTCTATATCATTCGTCATTTTGCGCATGGATTCCCCCTTTAGGACGATCCGGTGTGCATGCTGCAAGAGCCGATCCAGGATGGCATCGGCCACGGTGGGATCGTCAATAGTCTGGTACCACTCCGCCACTGGCAGCTGACCGGCGACCAGGGTGGACCGGGCCTCACTGCGATCATCGATGATTTCCAACACGTCCCGGGCCTCCTGGGGTCCCAGGGGGGCCAGTCCCCAGTCATCGAGTATCAGAAGCTGCATTTTGGCCAACCGCGCCAGCAGTTTGGGGTAGGTGCCATCCCCCCTTGCGGTCAAAAGGTCGGACAGCAATCGGGGCATCCGGTAGTACCGACAGCTGAGGCCCTGTCGACAGGCGGCATTGCCCAGGGCGCAGGCGATGTAGGTTTTGCCCGTGCCGGTGGGGCCGGTGATCAACAGATTCTGCCGCGAGGGCACCCACTCTGATGTGATCAGGGTCAGCATGAGGTTTCTGTCCAGACCTCGCGGGTGATGGTAATCGATGTCCTCTGGCGGGGCATCTATGCGCAGTTTGGCCTCCTTCAGCAAGCGGGCCAGACGCCGGTTCCTCCGGTAAGTATACTCCTGATCCACTAGGAGGCCAAACCGTTCGTCAAAGGAAAGCTGCTGCGCCGCGGGCTGCTCCAACTGCTGTGACAGTCCCTCTACCGTGCCGTATATTCTCATCTCCTGCAGTTTGTCCAGGCTCTGTCGTATCACTATTGTGCTCCCTTCCGGGCGTAGTAGTCAGCGCCCCGCAGATGATCATGTTGACGTACCTTCACAGTTTCGTTTCGCCTGGGGATAGGCAGGCGATCCAGCCCACCAGAGAGTATGGACCGCAGACTGCGATACGATGCCGCATTGCAGGCCAGCGCCCTCTCAGAAGCCGCCTCCAACCGCTCCGTCCCGTAACGCTTTCCAAGCGACATGATGCCGAGACAGGAGCGGTATCCTTGCTCCGGATGCCGCTTGGAATCCAAAATACCCTGCACCACCCGGGCC
>PWGR01000295.1 GCA_003554565.1 Clostridia bacterium | reverse complement strand
TCCAGATAGACGGGACAGTCACCTCATGATAATCGGCGGGTACCAGCCGTTTACCCTCACGGACTATCCCGGCAGGCCGGCAGCGGCCATATTCATCCAGGGCTGCAATCTACGCTGCCCCTACTGCCACAATGCAAGTCTGCTGTCCCGCGGGCGCCGTCCAGACGGCGCCCCGGGGCGGGAGGAAATCCTCGCACACCTCCAGAGCCGTCGTGAGCAGCTCGGGGGTGTCGTTATCACCGGCGGCGAGCCCACCCTCTGCCGCGAGCTCCCCGGGTTTCTCCGGGAGATCCGCGGCATGGGCTTCCGAATCAAACTCGACACAAACTGCACCCAACCGCAGGTACTCGACGAGCTGCTGCAGGACGGGTTGGTTGATTGCACCGCGGCGGATGTCAAAGCGCCACCGGATAAGTACGTGCATCTGGCCGGAACTGAGGTGGATATGGCCAAAATCCGTAAAAGTATCAGTATCATTGCCGGAAGCGATCTCCCTCACCTCTTCCGCACCACCTGGGTGCCGGACCTGCTGGACGAGGCCGACCGGAGGCAAATCCTGGCAATGATTCCACCGGGATCCCCGCACGTGTGGCAGCGGTTTGTGCGGGAAAATGCGGTCGATCCCGGCCTGCGCGCAAGAAGGTGAGCACAATCAGTACGCTGAACGGACACAATCTTAGTGGTGTACCACCGACACGGCCGGGGTCGATTCGATGGCAATGCTGGACTCTACCCCGGCCAAGTCGTTTTGAATCAAACAGAGTATAGCACTCGACGGGCAACGGCAGAGAATTCTGCGCATTTTAGTGGGATAGAGTATGCATGAGCCCTGTTCAATTATCCTGCTGCCTGTGCACAGCGGATGCAGCAGCTAACGGTACCCGGTACAGATGAGACCCGAAAGGATGATATGCGCTGCAGGACGAGCTACTATCCATACTGATCAATCCGTATACCGGCAGTCATCTCGAGAAAGAGGATGGGAAGCTGGTTGACCCGGGCGAAGGAGAGCGCTTCGCAATAAGAGACGGTATACCTGTGCTGCTGCGGGAGGAGGAGGTAGTCGGTCTCAACCGGAAATACCGAAGGATGTACGACTGGATCCCCCTCTTTTACGATCTTCTGGCAACGACAGTGGGGCCGCTTTTCCGGGTATCGGAGGTGCTGGCCCAAATAGCAGAAATACTTGACGTCGGATATGATGATCGGGTGCTCGAGACATCTGTCGGGACGGGAAGACAGATCAAAAACCTCGTTGATCATGGAATGCGTGGCAGATTCATCGGGATGGATCTTTCGCACGGGATGCTCCGGAGGTGCCGCCGCAACGCGCGAGGATGGCAAATTGACCTGCCTCTGGTTCAGGCCAATGCCGAGACCCTGCCCTTCGAGGATGAGGTCTTCGACGTAGTATTTCACATAGGCGGCATCAACTTCTTCGAGGACAAAGAATCGGCGATAAGAGAGATGATCCGTGCGGCGCGACCCCGGGGCAGAATATATATCGGTGACGAGACACAGAAGCTGCTGGAGGAGCAGCCCTCGGTGCTGTCCCGCTTTTATGAACGAGCGGACCCCGAGGTATACGCACCACCCCTGCAGCTGATTCCCCGCGACATGCTGGAGATAACAAGGCACGAGCTCTGGGATGATAAGATGTACATGATCTCATTTGAAAAACCCTGGGGAAAATAGCATGCAGCACTGCGTCTGACATCGCGACAGTTACGCGCTGCTGCGCGCCCATGCCTTGCCCGGGGGAGCTAGATTTGGCGTCCCCCGGGCAGCCACACGCCGTAGAGCTCCGAACAATAGATATAAGATCGGGGCTGGTGACAAAGGGTCTACCGTCTAACCAGCTGATGTGGTGTTCATTCTTGTACCACATCTTCAAATGGTGCCCGGCATATTCTCCCGAACCCCGTATCTGCTTCCGACCATATATCCATCCTGATCCTTCCAACGCTTGCCCGCAACCTCGCCTGCGAATACGACGTGCGCTCCCGTTGCCTCACACAATGCCCCCACTGGCTCACGACCAGCAAAGCGGAGGCCGCTGCAGTGTCAGCCGCATCAATAAAGCGAACGACATATCGCCTTTTCCGGCGAGCGAACCTACATCTGCGCTGCATACTCGGCCGGATCCACCCGGCAGGCAATGATTGCCGGACCCGCGGCATCGAGTGCCTCTGTCAGGACCCGGCGCAGCTCGCCCTCGGTCCGTACCGAGCAGCCCTCGGCACCGAAGCCCCGCGCGAGAGCGCAGTAATCCTTCGAAGCGAAATCGACTCCCCGGCGGGAGAATCCGCGCCTTCTCTGTTTCAGTTCGATGAGGCTGAGGGCACGGTCGTCAAACAGCACCACGATCACGGGTAGCTGGAGGCGAACCACCGTCTCCATCTCTGCCATGGTCATGGCAAAACCACCATCGCCGGCCAGACACACCACCGGCTGTCCGTCATCGGAGGCCAGTGCCGCACCCATGGCAGCGGGCAGCCCGTAACCCATTGATGAAAAGCCGTTAGTCAGAAGGTATGTGCCCGGTGAATAGCTGGTCCACAGCGGAGTGTTCATCAACTTCTGCGACCCGACATCACAGGTTACGACGGTATCGTCCGGCAGCATGTCCCGGACTATCGCATTGACTCGATGTGGGCTCATCGCACCGCCGGGCTCCGGGCCGTCGGGAATCAATGCAGCCCGCACTTCTTCCCGGATGCTGCGCACCTCGTCTTCACTCCAATCGAACCCGGCTCCGGAGTCGTCCAGGGCGCGCAGGTTTTTATCCATATCCCCTATCAGAGATACGTCAACGTGGTAGATTCCATCCTCGCAGGATGCATGATCCACCCACAGCAAATCGGTGTCCGGATGCAGGGCATCACGCCAACCGGTGACCAGCTCCACCTGATCAAAACCCACCGCCAGCACCAGGTCGGCCTCCGCCAGCAGACGCCGCATAACCTCATCGGCAGTTATGCCCAGTCCGACCGGGCCCACCGCCCACGGCGAATCCTCTGGTATCAGGCCCTTGACCTTCGGGGTGTAAAGCGCAGGAATTCCCCGGTCCACGAGCGCACGCACCGCAGAACTGCACTTACTCCGTAGTGCGCCAAGACCGGCCAGGATCACCGGGCGCGCCGCCTCACGCATGTACATTCTGGCCCGCTCAATTTCACCCCGGGGCGCCGGGCCCAGAGGCGGATATCCAGGACGGATGTCGAACCCGGGAGATCCCGGAAGCTCGGCCCCGCTTACATGGGCGGGCAAACTGAGATGCACCGGTCCCGGCCGCCCCTCAAACATTGTCTGATGGGCCCTACGCAGTACTGTAACTGCGTTGTCAGCACTGATAGTCGCGCTCCACTTGGTGACCGGGCGGAAAAGGGCCTCGGTATCAATTCGTTGATGCGTCATAGCCTCATAATGTTGATCTCCCAGCTGAGCAGTAATGAACAGAACGGGCGAGCGTTCAAGCAGGGCCTGGGCCGCCCCGGTGACGGCGTTGGTCGCGCCCGGTCCAAGCGTGGTAAGGCAGAGCCCGGGCGTTTCCGTGCACAGGCTGTAGGCCTCGGCGGCAAATCCAGCACTTGTTTCGTGGTTGGTCAACACGAATTCGATTCCACGCCGGCGGCAGGCCTCAATCAGAGGCAGTGAGTCACCGCCCGGGACGCCGAAGACGTGTCTGGTTCCCGCTTCCTCTATGTACTGGGCAATTGCCCCACTGACGGTAGGCATGAGATTCCCCCCGAATATGATTTGGTGCCGTTTTCAGCACTCACAAATATAATTCCGTGTGAATGAGCGGTTCCCTTCCGAGCCAGGAATCGGATACGGGAAAAGAGCTCACAGCAGTGAATCACCCGAGCACATACACATGTAGGTTCCGCTGCAGGCGGGGCCGTTTCGGTGGCAAGGGGCCGGGCGAACGCGGGTTGAAGGCAATGTATGATTCAAAGCAGTATGTTTTCTATTTACACTCACCGTTACCCCGAACAGTGCTACCAGAATTTCCACCAGGGGCGATCATTCGATTCCTGCTCCTGATGCTGCCGGAGAAATGCGATCATCTTCTCACGGTCCTGTGCGGAGGCACGATTCCAGATCCGCATGATGCCGGCTTCGAGTTCGGGGCGTTTCCGGTAATACTCCCGGCTCTGCGGCCTTGAATAGTTGATCACTGCTTTATCCTGTACGTTCGCCTCTTTACCCATCTCCACCAGAACCCTGTCACTCAGGCGGGAAACGATCTTATCAAAAGAAGTACCGAACAGCTCCCGCACCTCTTCTTCCAACTCCGCTGAAGTACGCCTTCTCTTTTCGTTCAACCTACTCGCTCCTCTCCAACCCGCTTCTCGGGGAATGGGGATTCAAAAACATATGTCAGGAATTCCCCGGCCACAGCCTGGGAAAGAGGCTGCCAGTGGACCGCCAGGCGCATGCGGCCACGCCTCTCCAACGCGAAATTCGCACGCGGATTCAGCATAACTGAGGATAATCGCGACGTCAATAGCTGGCTTCTCGAAATCCTTGCGGTGCAGCTGATTGCGGAACGGAACCGGCGGG
>PWGR01000273.1 GCA_003554565.1 Clostridia bacterium | reverse complement strand
TTAAGGGCGCGTCTGCGAGTGCTTCCGGACTTACAGTTGCGTGACGGAAGAGCCATGCCACCATGCTCTGTCGCAAGGCCCCTCCCTGCCTGAGTCTTCCGTCGTGGTGGTTGGAGAATCCCTGGTTCATAAATTGAGCTGATAAAGCGGGGGGATTACCCGCGGCCAGTGCGGCCTGGTTCATGGAAGCATAAGAGGTTCCCATGGTTGCAATCTGGCCGTCGCACCAGGGTTGCTCGGCAATCCACCGGCAGGTATCATTTCCATCGGGCACATCCGCAGGACCAAATGGGTCCAAATCACCTTCTGAGTCAAACCGGCCCCTCAGGTCCTGCACAACAACGATGTAACCCCGACGGGCGAAGAATTGACACTGCTTGGCCCTTTCGGCCGCTGTGCGGTCATACGGGGTGCGTTCGAGAATAACCGGCCGGGCGCCCTCGAGAGGACTGCCTTCCCGGGCAGGGAAATAGATATCGGCTGCCAGAGAGGCGCCATCTCTCATGGGAATCATGACACCGGATGTGCAGGTCACGTCGTGATAGCGCTTCATGGTACACCTTCCTTTCGAAGGATACATGGTGAATTGCCGGCAACACGATGCTGTGCCAGGTCGTCCGGGTGCCTGCTAGCGTACGGGATGGGGGTCGCCCGACTGTCCTGCGACTCAGCAAGGCACGCACGGCATGCAGCCGGCTTCACAGTCACTCCCCTGTATCCGGATACCACCATATTCTGTTCCTGGATTAGTCTTCCCTGCCCATCGGGCATGATCACAACGGGTTAGATCCAATCATCTCTAACAACGGTGAGCAAGCGCATGTCGTAGGATGGAGTTTGTCAAAGTCTGTTTCCCGAGCTCGGGAGGAAAAGATGCGCCTGCACAGAAGGTACGTAGTAGACATTGAAGAACAACGATGGGCACATTCCTGCAGCGGTTTTATGTCGGAAAAATCATCTTACATGACTTCTGATAAGGTGTGGTAGCTGTGGCGGCTGATCAGGTTCAGGAAGTTGTCTCCATCCCCGACGGCAAAATTGCAGATTACATAGACGGCAAATTCAGGAATGATACCCCTGAGGAATATGTAAGGCAAAACATCGAGAAGAGACTGGTTAATGAGCTGAAATACTCGCGTGAGCGGATCAAGGTCGAGTACAAGATCAAGATTGGCTCCGGAAGACCGCGTGCAGATATAGCCATATTCCCCGCGGACTGCGAAAGCTATGCCCAGGAAGATGTCAGCATCATCATTGAGTGTAAGAGAGAATCTATTGAGCCCACTCATAAGAAAGAGGGGATTGATCAGCTGATTTCCTATATGTCGGCCTGTCCAAACTGTGAATGGGGCATGTGGACAAACGGGAAATTCAAGCAGGTTCTCAGAAAAGAAATCAGCGAGGACGGGAAGTACGAGTTTATTGAGTTCAATGATATACCTCCGGCCGATGGATCGCTGGATGAAATAGACAGTCCCAAGCGAGATGCGCTGCGGAATGCAGTGGAAGATAATCTTCTCTTTGTTTTTCGAACCTGTCACAATCACATTTATGCAAATGACGGCCTGCAGAAACAGCCGGCCTTTTTTGAGCTGCTCAAACTGATCTTCTGCAAGATTGAGGATGAGAGAAACATTCCTCACCCGCTGGAGTTTTACGTCACATCATCGGAGCGATCGAACCCGGACGGGCAGCTGACGGTTAGAAATCGAATAGCCAAGATATTTGATAAAGTGAAGCAGCGTCATAGGGGCATATTTGAGCCCAATGATGAGATACGCCTGTCATCCAGAAGCCTGGCGCATATAGTTGGTGAGCTCCAGAGCTACAGCCTCCTCAATACCCACATAGACGTCAAGGGTAAAGCTTACGAGGAGCTTGTGGGGGCGAATCTCCGGGGGGACAGAGGCGAGTTCTTCACGCCAAGAAATGTAATGCACATGACCGTACAGATGCTGGCACCGAAGTCTGATGAGAGGGTCCTGGATCCGGCCTGCGGTACGGGCGGTTTTTTGGTCATTGCCATGAATGATGTCCTCAACGGACTCACAAGGCAACTGGAGTCCGTTTTTCGGAAGCAGCAGGATGAATGGAGTCACGATGAATACCGCATATTTCAAGAGAAGATCTCAGAGATTGCATCCAACAATTTCTTCGGCTTTGACATCAATCCCGATCTTGTGAGGGCCACAAAGATGAACATGGTGATGAATAATGACGGCAGTGGCAATGTATTCAGGCTCAACTCGCTTCTCCCGCCACACGAATGGCCGCAGGATTTCAAAAGGGAGATCAGCGAGCGAATAGGGACGAGTGCATCGTCCATACGGAACTCGAAGTCGATCGGGCTCTTTGATGTCATCGCCACAAATCCTCCCTTTGGGAGCAAGATACCAATAAAGGATTCTGCGATCTTGGAACAGTATGACCTGGGACACATATGGGAGAAGGATGCCGATGGCAGATGGAGCCGGACTGATCGCCTGCAAACATCGGTTCCGCCCGAACAGCTATTTCTGGAAAGATGCATGCAATTGCTAACAGAGGGTGGGCGAATGGGTATCGTGGTTCCAGATGCCATTCTCGGCTCGCCGGGTCTGGGTTATATACGCCAGTGGCTGGTCCAGCACGCCAGGATCATAGCCAGTGTGGATATGCATGTGGATACGTTCCAACCGAGAAACGGTACGCAGACCTCTGTGTTGATACTGCAGAAAAAGACATCTGAAGAGATAGAATATGAAAAGAAGCACGGTACCATGGCTGATTACAGTATATTCATGGCGATGGCCGAGAGGATCGGCCACGATAAGAGAGGCAATCCAATCTTCAGGCGCGACAGGTACGGAAATGAGATTCTGGTACCGGAAGAGGACAACGTTCTGGCCATCGGAGGAATGGCCGATGGCACAAGAACCGTTAGCTCACTGTCAAAGTCTAGAGTTCGGGATGATCAAACCCCTCTGGTTTCCGAGATCTTCGAATCATGGAAGCAAGAGGAGGGGATTGGATGGTGAAACAGCGATCGGGTGCTCCCGACTACAGTGAACTGAAGCACGAAACGGGAGACCGACTCAAGTGGAGCACAGTCAGATTATCCGATGTCGTCGAAAACGACAACAGGCTTGAGGCCAGCGTTTACCAGGGTCGTCACGCCAGAGAGATTCTGGATACCTGCAAGTACGAAATATTCCCATTCGAGTCTCTGGCTTCCGCCTATCATCGTCCCCGGTTCAAGCGGATATGGGTTGAGGAACCCGGTTTTCCCATTTACCAGCCCTCGCAGATTCTCGAGTTATATCCCGCCCCGGCCGGATACATTTCTGAAGGCACAAAGACTGATCTCGATGCGTTGCGGGTCCACAGGGGGCAGATCCTGCTCACCTGCTCAGGTACCATCGGCAGGTGCAGCGTGGTTACCGAGACGCTTCATGATAAGATTTTCAGCCATGACCTGATACGCATTGATTGTAAAGATCCCATCGATACAGGCTATATCTACGCGTTTTTCCGGACCGAGACTGGGAATACCCTGATCAATACCAACAACTACGGAGCAGTTGTCTCACACATTGAACCTGAACACCTCAACGACCTGCCCGTCCCGGACCCCCCGAGGATGCTGAAGAAAAGGATCCATGACATGGTGATGGAGTCATACAGACTGAGAGATAGATCCAACGAACTGCTGGATGAAGCCGAGAATCTTTTGGTCCGCGAACTGTCCCTGCCTCCCGTCGGTGCACTCGGACCGGAATCATTCAGAGATGATTTCGGACCGAAGCACTTCACGGTCACAAGCAGTGAGCTGGAGGGCAGGTTGGATGCATCCTATCACATTCCATCAGCTGGGGATATTCTTGAGTGTCTGCGGCACCGGGCGGCAGAACTGACCACAATTGCCGATGACAGGATCAGTCAAGAGGTGTTTCTGCCCGGTCGATTCAAGAGAGTTTATGTGGGCGAGGGGCAGGGCACGGTTTTTTTTGGCGGGCGACAGATTCTGTACCTCGATCCCTCGGTAGAGGGCAAGTATCTTTCGACCAAGCATTACTCAGAGAAGATCAGGAATGAATTAACCCTGAAAGAGGGGCAGATATTGGTGTCAAGGAGTGGTACTGTTGGTCGGATTGCACTGGTGCCAAAGCACTGGGAAGGATGGACGGCCAGCGAAGACCTCATTCGTATCTCGCCCGCAGATGACGACATCCGTGGTTTTCTCTACGTCTACTTGAGCTCCGAATATGGTCAGGTGCTGCTGAGGCGATTTACTTACGGATCAGTCCAGGATCACATCGCCGATTTTCACGTGGCCAGTGTACAGGTCCCACTGCTCAGAGATAAGAACATACAGGAGAGAATCAACCGCCTGGCGCTGGAAGCCAATGACCTGCGTTACGAAGCATATCGATTAGAGCAGAGAGCCCTGCAGATGGTTAACGAATACGTTATCCACGTATAGAGAACCCGCTGCGGATACCTCATATCCATATCCATCAGGTATACTTGGCGGGATTGCTGAGCCTGAGACGGGTTTGCGCGATTTTACCCGTCGATCTGCAAGGAAGCCCTGAGGAGTGCTGCTCGG